>CAYONK010000400.1:0-4880 GCA_964405285.1 uncultured Ardenticatenaceae bacterium | reverse complement strand
GCGCTGCAAGAGGGGCGCGCCGCCACCCTCGGCGGCGGAACCCACCACGCCTGCAGCGACGAAGGGCAAGGCTTCTGCATCTACAACGACTCGGCCGTCGCCGCCCGCGCCATGCAGGCCGAAGGACGCGCCCGCCGCATCCTCATCGTGGATTGCGACGTCCACCAGGGCAACGGCACGGCCGAAATCACCCAGGGCGACGACACCGTCTTCACCTTCTCCATCCACGCCGAGAAAAACTTTCCCTTCCGCAAAATCCCCAGCGACCTGGATATTGGCCTGCCCGACGACACCGGCGACGCCGATTACCTGGCCGCCCTGGAAGAGGGGCTGCAAATCGCCCTCTCCCGCGCTCGCGCCAACCTGGTCATCTATCTGGCCGGGGCCGACGTTCATGAGGGGGATCGGCTCGGCCGACTCTGCCTGACCAAAGCGGGCATCGGCCGGCGCGACCGGCTGGTGATGGAGCGCTGCCGCGCCGCCGGGCTGCCGGTGGCCGTGACAATGGCCGGGGGCTACGGCCGTTCCATCCACGAAACTGTCGCCATCCAGCTACAAACCATCCAGATCGCCGCCGCCACCGCCTGAGACCCTAAAGGTTTGGCAAACCCTTCGGGTCTTCGCCGTACTTCCAATAACGGCGACCTAGAGTTACGCCAGTTTATCCCCTACCCCCACACCTATTTCGCCCACTTCCGGTTGCCCCCGCATCCCAACTTCTGCATAATAGATAGTAAAAGTCAACCGTAAACGTTGACGCTGCCGAAAAAACCACCCAGATACGAAGAAAACGAAGGTTTTCCCAGAGTAATTTTGTGCCCTTTGTGGTGGCTTTTTTCAGGACACTCAACGTTCAATCTCTCAAAACCTGATAGGTTTTCCAGGCATATCTGAGAGGCGATCACTCTGGTAGAACCCGTCAGGTCTGAATGGTTGCTCGGAGGCGTCACGTGGAACAAATTGTTATTCAGGTACAGGACAAGCAAAAAGCAAGATTGCTGTCAGAGTTGCTGCAATCACTCGATTTTGTGGACACGGTTACGACCGCCCACCAGGAAAGTGGCGACGTTGAAACCGAAGACGAGTTTTTTGCCCTGGCCGGTATCTGGGAAGATCGTCAAATTGATTTGGACTCACTGCGCCAGAAAGCGTGGCCCAGACAAGCGTCATGATCCTGTGCGACACGAATATCCTCATTGAGTTCTACAAGAACAACCGGCAAATTTCGGCCGTTTTACGCGACATTGGCCCAAAAAATCTGGCCATTAGCGCTGTCACAACGGCCGAACTCTATTATGGCGCGTTGAATAAGCAAGAACTGCGGCAAATCAAAAAACACCTAGCCTTGTTGCATACCTATCCTATTACACTCCCCATCTCCAACAGCTTTTTGACACTCATGGAGGATTATGTGTTGGGCCACAAATTAAGTCTGCCAGACGCGCTGATCGCGGCCACAGCGTTAGTCCACGACGTAACGTTGTACACCCTCAACCGCAAAGATTTTCATTACATTCCCGGCTTAGAGCTTTTTACACCAGACTTGTAACCCTCTTAGTCCTATAACCGTCACTGCCTGCGCTGCGTCTTCTCGCCCCACACCTACTGTACACCGGGCAAGACAGGTGGGAGGTTGAGCTTTAGTGATCATGCCCCGCCTCTGTCACGCCCCACTACCCACGCGCTGTACGGATGCAATGGCGCGGGCGATACGCGAGGAAAACAAACGGCCTCGTCTCCGCGCCGTCTCGCACAAGGTTGCTTCGCCACAATTTGCCCGCCAGGGCGGGCAAGAGTAAGATTCCTTACCTTTTACACCGCAGCGAAGGATACAACCATGCCCGTACAACCTTTACCGCCGGAAAAACTCCGCCATTTTGTAGACCCAATCAGCTTCGACTTCGAGACAACGGCCGATCTCGCCCCCAGCACCCACATCATCGGCCAGCCACGCGGCACCCACGCCATCGAATTCGGCATCGGCATCCAGAGCCAGGGCTACAACATCTTCATCATGGGGCCGATGGGGACTGGCCGGGCTACCGCCATCGAACGCTTCTTGCAACAGCGCACGGCCGACCGCCCCGCCCCCTGCGATTGGGTCTACGTCCACAACTTCACCATCCCCCACCAACCCAGGGCGATCCAACTCTTCGCCGGTGAAGGGGCGGTCTTCCAGGCTCGCATGGCCGAACTGATCGCCCGTCTCAGCGAAGAGTTGCCCCAGGCATTCGCCACCGACACCTACCGCGAGGCGATTGAAGCCATTCGCCAGGAATTTGAGAAGCGGCAGAACGCCGTCTTGCAAAGCGTACAAGAACAGGCCAACGCCGAGGGCTTCAGCCTGCTGCGCACCGCCAGCGGCCTGGTCATCGCGCCAACCAGGGAAGGCCAGGAGCTAACCCCGACGCAAATTCAGGCGATGCCTGTCGCCGAACAGCAGGAATTGGAGCGCAGTTTGCAGCTTCTAAACGACAAACTAGAAGATGCGCTCTTCCAAATCCACCAGTTGGAGACAGAGGCGCGGCTGCAAATTCAGGCGACGGATCGGGCGGTGGCCGAGGCGGCCATCCAACATTATTTCACCGATTTGCGTACCATCTACCAGGATTACGCGGAAATCCTGATCTATTTGCGCGAGGTTCATAAGGATGTGCTGGACCAGATTGACGATTTTGCGCCGCAGTTGGACAGCGAGGAGGAGATCAATCTGCGCCGCTATGAGGTAAATTTGTTTGTGGATAACGGCCGTACCAACGGCGCCCCGGTGGTGATTGAGAGCAACCCGACCTATACCACGTTGTTCGGCCGGCTGGAATATGAGATGAGTTCCGGCGTCGTCTTCACCCATTTCTCCAATATCAAGCCGGGCAGTCTGCACCAGGCCAATGGTGGCTACCTGATCATGCAGGCCACCGACCTGATCCGCAATCTGGACACCTGGGATGCGCTGAAGCGAGCGCTGAAAGCGCAAGAAATCCAGATTCAATCATCGGCGACGATGGACGATACGCGGGTGCTGGCGAAATCGCTGACGCCGGAGCCAATTCCGTTAAATCTGAAGATTATCCTGATGGGTAGCATAGATATTTATTATCTGATGTACCAACAGGATGAGGATTTTGCCGATCTGTTCAAGGTGCGGGCCGATTTTGATTCGACGATGCTGCGCGATACCAACCACGTGCAGGAGTACGCCGTCTTTGTGGCGACGCGCTGCCATGAGGAAGGGCTGCGCCATTTTGACCGGGGGGCGGTGGCGAAGGTGGTGGAGTATGGCTCGCGGCTGGTCAATCAGCAGCGCAAGCTCTCTACCCGCTTTGGCATGATCGCCGACCTGGTGCGGGAGGCGAATTATTGGGCAGGGGTCAACGGCCGTTCCCTCGTCACCGCCGCTGATGTTGCCCAAACCCTCAACGAGCGCATCTACCGCGCCAACCGAATCGAAGAGATCATCCAGGAAGAGATTCTCGAAGGCACGCTCTTCATCGCCACCGATGGGGCCGTCGTTGGGCAGGTGAATGGGTTGTCGGTGGTGGACATCGGCGATTACAGCTTCGGTCAGCCGGGGCGGATCACCGCCCGCACCTTCATGGGCGAAGGGGGCGTCATCCACATCGAGCGGGAGACAGAGATGTCCGGCCCGATCCATGAGAAGGGGGTGCTGACGCTCACCGGCTACCTGGGCGGGACCTACGCCCAGCGCCAACCCCTTTCGCTGACCGCCAGCCTGACCTTCGAGCAGAATTACGTGGGCATCGAAGGGGACAGCGCCGCCTCGTCGGAACTGTACGCCCTGCTTTCCAGCCTGAGCGAAATCCCGATCAAACAGGGGGTCGCCGTCACCGGCTCGGTCAACCAGCGGGGCGAAGTGCAGCCCATCGGCGGGGTAAACGAGAAAATTGAGGGCTTCTTCCGCATCTGCCGCGCCGTCGGGCTGACGGGCGAGCAGGGGGTGATCATCCCGCAAAGCAATGTGGAGAGTTTGATGCTGCATGAGGATGTGGTAACGGCCGTTTCCCAGGGTCAATTCCACATCTGGCCGGTGCGCGACATAGACGAAGGCATCGAACTGCTCACCGGCATCCCGGCCGGCGTCCGCGACGAAGAAGGCAACTTCTCCGAAGGCAGCGTCCACGAAGCGGTGCAAAACCGCCTGCTAGAACTGGCTGAAGATTTGAAAGCATTTGGGAATGGAGAAGAGGGGTAATTGGTCGCTAGTGGCTGGTAGCTGGTAGCTGGTGACTAGCAACCAGCTACCAGCAACCAGTTGCCAGCCACCAAAAAGGAGCTAAACATGTCATCACTTTCCGTCAACAACAGTCATCGTATTGTCACCAACACGCTAGACGCGCCGCCGCGGCTGCTGTTGGGGCCGGGGCCGTCGAACGCCCATCCGCGCGTTTTGCAGGCGATGGGGATGCCGCAGCTCAGCCATCTGGACCCGGCGTTTATCCAGATCATGAACGAGACGCAGGAGCTCTTGCGCTACGCCTGGCAGACGGACAACGAACTGACCCTGGCGATCAGTGGCACGGGCAGCGCGGCGATGGAAACGGCCGTTGCCAACCTCGTCGAGCGCGGCGATGTGGTTCTGGTCGGGGTGATGGGCTTCTTCGGCGAACGGCTGGTGGAGATGGCCAGCCGTCACGGAGCCGACGTGCGCGTCATCGAAAAGCCCTGGGGCGAAGTGTTCAGCCGCGACGAGATTTACGCCGCTGTGCAGGAACACCGCCCGGCCGTCCTCATGCTCGTCCACGCCGAAACCTCCACCGGCGCGCTCCAGCCGCTCGACGGCATCGGGGCGATCTGCCGCGAATTCGACTGCCTGCTGCTCACCGACGCCGTCACCAGCCTGGGCGCGGCCCCGATGTTGGTGG
>CAYONK010000399.1:0-4892 GCA_964405285.1 uncultured Ardenticatenaceae bacterium | reverse complement strand
CTTCAACCCGCTACATTCCCGCATCTTCGGAGGCCGGTCATGACCGTCACGCTCGCCCCATCCACAAAGCCGCCGTCCGCACCAACCCTTCCAGGGTGATTGGCCGGTCTCCCAATTCCGCCGCCAACGTCAACGATTCCGCCAGCGAAGCCGCCGCCGCCGCCGTCTCCCCCAATTGCAAATTGGCCTGCGCCAAATTGCCCAGCGTGTGCGCCAGCCCCGTCTTCATCCCCAGCTGCCGATACACCTGAATCCCCTCGCGGAAAAAATGCTGCGCCTGGACGATCTGCCCCTCCGCCTGGACAATTTGCCCCAGGTTGTTGTAGGCGATAGCCACCCCCCACAAATCCCCTACCTCGCGGAACAAAGTCAACGCCTGCTGCTGGCGGCGCGCCGCCTCGGCCATATCTTGCGCATAAAACGCCACCTGGCACAGGCCGGTGAAGGCATTGGCCATGCCGATCTTATTCCCCATCTCCCGGCAAATGTCCAGCGACTCCTGCAATGCGGTCTCAGCGGACCCAAACGCGCCCTGGGCGCAATAAACCAGCCCTAAATTGTTCTGCGACGAGGCGATGCCTCGCCGATCCCCCAGCGTCCGGCGGATTGCCAGGCTTGCCTCTCCGGCCTGCTGCGCTTCGGCAAACGCGCCCATCCGCCGCCGGGTGAGGCAGAGGCTGCTCAATACGTTCGCTTCGCCCCAACTGTCACCAGCCAGCCGGTACAGCGCTAAACTCTCAGCGAAGAAATCGCAGCTTGTGGCGTAATCTCCCTGGATGTGGGCCATGTACCCCAGGCCATACAAGGGCAGCGCCCGCGCTTTGGTCGCGCCGGCCGCCGCAAAACAGGCCAGACTTTCCTGGTAGAGCTTCGTCGCTTCTTCTGGCGGAGCGGTGAATTCCAGACAGCGGGCCTGCCGCGTTAGCAGTTCGCCGCGCAGCCGCTCGGCCTGGAGTAGGGTGGGGGAAACGGCCGTTGCCGCCTGCTCAAACACTCCCGCCCCCGCCTGATACCAATTCCGTAAAGCGTAAAACTGGAACAAACTGTCCAGGCTGCCTTCTATCCAGGCCGCTGCTTCGGCCTGACCAGCGGCCATTTGGGCCACTGCCCAGGCCCACGCCTGGCGGAGGTTGCCAAGTTCTTGTTCGATGGCGGCCAGCGCCGCTTCCTGGCCGGACCCCTTCAAGGACGCCTCTTGCCGGGCTAAAAAGGCGAGATAGTAGGCGGCGTGGGCGGCGGCGATGCGCTCTGTCTCGCCCACAAAGTCGGCCAGCTTGCAGGTGGCGAATTGGCGGATGAGTTCGTGGAGTTGATAACGGCCGTTGCCCATCCGCCGCAGCAGCGATTTTGCGGCCAAACGGCCCAGCGCCGCCCTATCCACCTCGGCCACTGCCTGCGCCGCCTCTGTCGCAAACGCGCCTCGGAACAGGGCGAGCCGGGCAAAAGCGCGGCGATCTTCGGCCGAAAGGAAGCGCCAGGAGTAGTCGAAGGACGCCTGCATACTGCGCTGTCGTTCTGGCGTATTGTGCCAGACGGCCGTTAACAACGCCATGTCCCCCGTCAGGGCGCGGGCGATGTCGGCGCAGCTTCGCTCCGGCGTCCAGGCGGCCGCCAGTTCTAGCGCCAGCGGGATGCCCTCCACCAGATGGCAAATTTCGGCGATGGCTGCCAGTTCGTCCGGGTCGGGGTCGAATTGGTGCTGGGCGTATTGGGCGCTGCGGACGAAGAGCTGCGTCGCCTCCGGCCAGGCGCACGCTGCTTCGTAGGCCAGCCCCTCTACCTGGTACACCCGCTCTTCGCGCAGCGCCAGCCGTTCACGCGAGGTGACGAGCAGGGTCAGGCCGGGCGCTGCGGTCAGCCAACCGGCCACTTGCTCCGGCAGGTCTAGTAGATGCTCGGCGTTGTCCAGGACCAGCAGCAGCCGTTTGTTGCGGAGATAGGCCAGCAGCTGCGCTTCTGGCGGCTCCTTGCCAGCCAGGGTCAGGCCCAGGTGGCGGGCGGCGGCGAAAATCAGGAGAACGGCCGTTGGCAGCTCTGCCAGCTCCAACCAATAAAGCCCGTCCGGGTAGACGCCCAGGTGATCGGTGGCGACTTGCATGGCCAACCGGCTTTTGCCCATCCCGCCAGGGCCAACCAGGGTGATCAGGCGGGTGTTCGGATCGGCCAGCATGTTGGCGAGTTCTGCCAACTCCTGCGTCCGGCCGACAAAGGGGGTGGCAATTGGGGGTAGGCCGGCGACAAACGGCCGTTTCTTCTCATCTTGCCGGTCATATCCCTCCTGGATGGTTGTGTACAGGCGCAGCGTCTCGTTTGTCGGGGCGGCGTCGAACTCTAGTCGCAGCGCCTGGCGACACGCCTTGTACTGGGCCAGCGCCGCGCTGCGCTGCCCATCTTCTGCCAACAGGCGCATCAATTGGCGGTGCGACTCTTCGCGCCACGGCTCCATTTGCACCTGCCGCTGCACCAGATGGCGAGCGGCGGCGTATTCGCCACGCCGCTCATAAAAATCGGCCAATTCAGACAGCACTTCCACAGTCTGGCAATGGAGCCATTCCCGCTTAAGCAGCACCCATTCTTCAAAAGGCGCGCTGTCGTTCAGCGAGAAACCGGCTAGAAAATCGCCGGTGTAGAGGTTGACCATCTCTTCTAGCCGCCGCAAACAGGGCAGGCATTGTCCCAGCGCCCGGTGACGGTGGCGCTCGCAGGCGTCGGCCAGGGTGGTGAAGGCCGTCACGTCTAGCCAGAGGTTGGCTAAGGGGTTGAACTGGACCTCGTGCCGGTCTACCAGCAGGAAAGGGGGGGCGGTATTGTGGTTGTCGCCGAGAAGCTGGCGCAGGCTGGAGAGGGCTTGTCGCAGGTTTTGCCGGGCGCGGTCGTCGGGCTGATCGGGCCAGAGGAGGCTGGACAGGGTTTCCCGCCGGTGAGGGCGCTGCCGTTCTACCACCAGATAGGCCAGGAGGGCGCGGGCTTTGTCGGTGGGGAAGTCACTGAGAGAACGGCCGTTGAGCCGGACCTGAAAGGATGCCAACAAGTGGATGGTCAGTGACGCCATGCCCCCTACCTTTTACCGATAACACCGCTGCACGCGGGATTGATGCCAGACGTGACGCCGATCATGACGCAACACGTCATGAAAATTTTACCATTTTACTCCTGTTGAACCAACAGCCGGTTTGTCCTGATACCCATGTTTGACGTTTTTTTGACGGTGGGTGGGTACGCTGGCGCAAAGATACCCACTATCGCGCGAAGGGTTTGTTTTGTTTACTGTAGATTCTGTAACGTTTGCTCTGGTTCGCTGCGGCACGTTGGATGGCAGCGAATTGAGCAGGAGGAGCAATCCATGAAGGTAGCACGTCTGTTTATTTTTGGCCTGTTGGCCCTCTCTGTCTATTTGTTTTCTGGTGCAACGGTGCGGGAAACGGCCGTTGCCGCCCCCGCCGTCACCCCTGTCACGACCATCACGGTTAACAGCGGCAAAGACCTGGACACCAGCGATGGCACGACTTGCGCCGGCCAACCAACCCAACCCTGCACCCTGCGCCGCGCCGTCATCCAGGCTCGCAATCTTCCCGCGGCGCAAAAACCAGTCCTCATCGCTTTCGACATCCCCGCCACCGCCGACGAAGGGTACGACAGTACCCTGCAAATCTGGAAAATCCAGTTTGCTGGCATCTCTTCCAATGCCAACGCCGCCTTACGCCAACTGAACGGTAACATCATCATAGACGGCAGCACCCAGCCGGGCGGCCGGCCGAGCGGCCCCAAAATTTTCCTGGTTGGCGCCGGCACGGGGCAATGGGACGGCATTAAATTAGGGGAAAACGCCACCCACACCGGCAACGAAATTCGTCACCTGGGCTTTCAGATGTTCAAGACCCACATCTATGCCACTTCCCACAGCAACGTCATCGAACACAACTGGTTTGGCCTGCACGCTAACGGCACGGAAATTGTCTTGCGCGGCGGCGGAGCCAACGATGGCAGTGGCAACACCGGCATTTCCGTGGGAGCCAACCTGACCAACAACGCCATTCGGCACAACGTCTTCACCGGGATCGCCGGTGTGGCCGCCGCGATCAATGGCAACGACACCATCTTCGCCAACAATTACATCGGCACGACTGCCAACGGCACAGTCCCTGGCAAAACAACCGACCCAAGCCTGATCTGTACCCAGTGGGATTGGTTAGGCGGTGGTGGCATCAGCATGAGCGGCGCACGCAACATTGTGGAAAACAACGTCTTTGCCGGGCTGCGAATCAACGTCGTGGCGATCTCCACGCAGGCGGATACGATTCGAATGGGGGGCACGTACCACATCATCCGCAACAACAAAATTGGGTTCGACGCGCAAAATAATGAGATCGGCGTTTGTGGCCGGGGCATTTACCTGCTCAGCGGCACCCGGTTTAACCAGATGACCGGCAATCAAATTGTTGAGCCGGGACTTTCCGCCATCTCCTTGAATGACACCCCCACCGTCTCTACGTCGGACGCTAACACGCTGCGCAGCAACACCATCAAGCGGGGATCGCCCTGGGGCCAGGTTGACGGCAATCCTGAACCGGAGGGGGCTATTCAATTAGGGCCGGGCATCCATGCCGCCTTTCGTAACTTCAAGCCCGCCCAGGTCACGGTTATAGACGGGTTGACGGTGCAGGGCACGGCGGGGGCTGGTTCTCCCTGCCCGAACTGTATCGTTGAGTTGTTCCTGGATGACATGGATGGGGTTGTTGAGGCGTTGGAATCTTTGGCGGTGGTGACGGCCAACGCGCAAGGGAACTGGACGGCGACCCTGAGCGCGCCACTCCCCGACGGCTATGGCCTGCGAACCACCAGCACGTCAGGGCAGCACAATACCATCCCTGGCATGAGCGCCGGTACGACGA
>CAYONK010000398.1:0-4914 GCA_964405285.1 uncultured Ardenticatenaceae bacterium | reverse complement strand
GGCGCAATCCGCTTCCAAAACGTCTGCTTCCGCTACTCCGAACAGGAACAAGTATTGCGCGACTTCTCCCTGGAGATGCCGCCCGGCGAGAGCGTCGCCCTGGTGGGCCACACCGGCGCGGGCAAGTCTAGCATCATCAAACTCATCGCCCGCTTCTACGAATTTCAGGAGGGGGAGATTTGGGTAGACGGCCGTTCTCTCCGCACCTTCAACCTGGAAGAATATCGCCGTCAACTCGGCATCGTCTCCCAGACCCCCTTCCTCTTCGCCGGGACCGTCGCCGACAACATCCGTTACGGCCGGCCAGAAGCCACAGACGCCGAAATTGAGGCGATGGCCCGGCGCATCGGCAGCGGCGAATGGCTAGAAACCCTACCCGACGGCCTGGACAGCGACGTAGGCGAGCGGGGCAGCCGCCTCTCCATGGGGCAGCGCCAGCTGGTCGCCCTGACGCGCGTATTGGTACAAAACCCGCGCATCTTCATCCTCGACGAGGCCACCGCCAGCGTAGACCCCTTCACCGAGGCGCAAATTCAAGAGGCGCTCGACCTGATCATGGCCGACCGCACCTCGATCATCATCGCCCACCGCCTTTCAACGGTGCGCTCGGCCGACCGGATTATCGTGTTAAAACGAGGGCAAATTATTGAGGCGGGCAGCCACGCCAGGCTGATGGCCGAGGGCGGCCATTACGCCGAACTGTACGACACTTATTTCCGTCACCAATCATTGGAATATATTCAGGCGCAACAGCGGTAACGGCCGTTGGCCCCGACGCTTCTCCCCCCATCCGACAGCTCAAGCCCGGCCCAATTTGCGCCCGATCAGACTTTGACAACCTCCCCCTGCCCCGCTATAATCCTACTTCGCTGTATGGGTTGTCCGACCACTCCCCATACCATTTTATTTCACCGCGACCGGCATCCTGTATGCCGGTTCTTTTTGGAGGTATGTTGTGTACGCAATTGTAGAAAGTGGCGGCCGGCAGTACCGCGCCGAAGAGGGTCACAGCTTCTCCGTCGAGAAGTTACCCTACGAAGTCGGTGATCAGATTGAGCTGGAACACGTTTTACTCCTGGCCAATGGCGATGGAGTGCAGGTGGGGCAGCCAACACTGGCAGGCGTTTCGGTAAAGGCGACGGTCGTAGAACAGTATCGTGGTAAAAAGATTTTTGTTTGGAAATACAAGTCCAAAAATCGGTATCGTCGGCGGCAAGGGCATCGGCAAAGCTACACCCGTCTGCGCATTGACGAGATCATCGCCGGTTAAGGAGAGAGAATCATGGCACATAAAAAAGGTGGCGGTTCGACACGAAACGGCCGTGACAGCAATTCAAAACGCCTGGGTGTCAAACGCTATGGTGGCGAATATGTCATCCCCGGCAACATCATCATCCGCCAACGCGGTACGCGGGTTCGTCCCGGCAGCCACGTCGGCGTCGGCAAAGATTACACCATCTACTCCCTCATCGAGGGGCAGGTGACTTTTGAGACGAAACACGGCCGTAAATACGTCAGTGTTTATCCCACGGAGTAAACGCATCATGAAAGAAGGCATTCATCCCAATTGGTATCCTGATGCGAAAGTCATCGTGGACGGCGAAGTCGTCATGACCGTTGGCGCGACCCAACCAGAAATCCGGGTGGAAATCTGGTCTGGTACGCACCCCTTCTATACCGGCACGCAGCGTCTGCTGGACACCGAAGGTCAGGTTGATCGCTTCATGCGCCGTTTGCAGCGCCGCGAGCAGCTTGTGGCTGAGAAGGTGGCCAAAGAAGAAAAAGCGACTCCGACCAACCTGGAAGTCAGCGCGATGGCTCTGGGCACCCGCGCCGAAAAAGCCTTTATGGACGCTGGCGTGACCACTGTCGGCGACGTGTTGGCCCTGCTGAACGAAGGTGGCGATGACGCACTGTTGGCGCTGCCGGGCATCGGGCAGAAGGCGCTCATTGACGCCAAGCGTTTTTTGCGGGCAGAAGGGCTGTTAGAGTAAGTAACGGCCGTTAGATTCACACACTTGAGATAGGGCAGATGCGGCAACGTGTCTGCCCTTCTTTGTTTACAGGTTACAAGTTACAGGTTACACCCCCCGTTGTAACCTGTAACTTGTAACGCTCTAAAAATATCATGGGAAAACACGTTAGAGGAAGAATCGAAGTCATTTGCGGCAGCATGTTCAGCGGCAAAACAGAGGAATTGCTGCGCCTGCTGCGGCGGGCCGTCATCGCCCAACAACAAGTCCAGGTCTTCAAGCCAGTGATTGACGACCGTTTCCACGTCCAAAAAGTCACCTCCCACGTCGGCAACGCCTTCGAGGCCCATCCCGTCGCCAGCGCGGCCGACATCTTGGACCAGGTCGCCCCGGAGACAACGGTGGTGGCGATTGACGAAGTGCAATTCTTCGACCCAGATGTCGTAGAAATCTGCGAAACGCTGGCCGAGCAGGGCAAGCGCGTCATTTGCGCCGGGCTGGATATGGATTTCCGCGGCGAGCCGTTCGGACCCATCCCCGCCCTGCTCTCCCGCGCCGAGCAAGTGACCAAACTGCACGCTATCTGCGTTATCTGCGGCGAGGAGGCCAGCCGGACACAGCGGTTGGTGGAAGGCCACCCAGCCGCCTACGATGATCCGGTCGTCCTGGTGGGGGCAGCCGAATCCTACGAAGCGCGTTGCCGCCAATGCCACGCCGTATTACCATCTCGCAATGGAGGAGACCACCATGAATGAGACACCCTTGCGCAACTTACGCGCCGACATTGAGAGCGTCCTGATTGACGAAGCGACGCTGCAAGCGCGTATTCAGGAAATCGCCGAACATATTGATTCCGACTATGGCGACATTGAGGATTTGCTGCTGATTTGCGTCCTGAAAGGGGGCTACATGTTCCTGGCCGACCTGAGCCGCGCCCTGAAACGGCCGCACGAAATTGACTTCATGGGCATCTCCAGCTATGGCTCCGGCACAAAGAGCAGCGGCGCGGTGCAGATCATCATGGACCTGAAACAGCCCATCGCCGGGCGACACGTCCTGATTGTTGAAGATATTATTGACAGCGGCCGGACGCTGGACTACATGCGGCGCAATTTGCTGGCCCGCTCGCCCGCTTCGCTGCGGATTTGTTCCCTGCTCAACAAACCTTCCCGCCGCGAGTTGGATGTTCACGTCGAGTACATCGGCTTCGACATCCCCGATGAGTTTGTCGTCGGTTATGGCCTCGATTTTGGCGAGCTATACCGCAATTTGCCCTTCATCGCCGTCTTAAAGCCGGAAGTGTTTGCCCATTTGTTGGGAGAGTAGAGAGTGGAGATTAGAGAATAGAGATTGGAGATTGGGCCAATCTCTAATCTCTATTCTCTAATCTCCATTCCTCAATTCGTTATGTCTACAGACCTTTCTCCATATGCCGGGCGGTGGGTGGCGTGGGCGCAGGGGCAGGTGGCCGGAGTGGGCGAGACGCCGGAGGCGGCCTGGCGGCTGGCGCAGCGCAATCGTCACAAGGAACGGCTGACGCTGGCGTATGTGCCAGCGTCGGTCGGGGAGCCATTGGCCTTGCCGCCCCTGCTGGCTGATATTCGCCCGGCTTTGACTGGGTTGGCGCAGCCGGTCTACCTGGTGGGCGGGGCGGTGCGCGACGCGGTGTTGGGGCGAGCCAGCCATGACCTCGATTTTGTGACGCCGGAGGGAGCGATCCGGTTGGCGTTTAAGGTGGCCGATTTTTTGCGACAACCGGCCTATGTGTTGGACCAGGAGCGGGACACGGGCCGGGTGGTGCTGGCGGCGGCGGAGACGACGCTGGATTTTGCCCGCTTTCGCGGCGCGGACCTGACGGCCGATCTGCAAGACCGGGACTTCACGATTAACGCGATGGCGGCGCCGGCAACGGCCGTTTCCACCGCCGACCTCATTGACCCCTGCAACGGCCTATCCGATCTGGCCGCCCGGCACATTCGCCTGACCCGGCCAGACGCCCTGGAACGCGACCCGGTGCGGGCGCTGCGGGCGCTGCGCCTGGCCTTGCAGCTTGAGTTTACCCTGGCGGAAGAGACGATAACGGCCGTTCTCGCCGCCGCCCCCTCCCTCCCCCAAACCTCCACCGAACGGGTGCGCGATGAGCTGCTGAAGCTGTTCGACGGCCCCGCGCCGGACCGCGCCTTGCAAGGGATGCTGGACCTGGGCTTGCTGCCACCAACGCTGCCGGAGTTGGCCGCGCTGGACGGCGTGGCCCAATCGCCGCCCCATATCTACCCGGTGTTTGAGCATACAGTGGCGGTTTTGCGCTGGTTGGTGGGGGTGGAAACGGCCGTTCTCCACCCCAACATCCCCCTCGACCCTGCTCTAGAACAGGTCCGGCAAGCCCTTGCGCCTTACGCGGAGCCATTGGCGGCCCATTTAGGCCGGGCGGTAGATGGGGGGCTAAACGGCCGTTCCCTGCTGCGCCTGGGCGCGCTCTGCCACGATGTGGGTAAAGCGGAGACAAAAACAGTAGACGATGCGGGCCGGATTCGTTTTCTGGGGCATGAGCAGGCGGGGGCGGAGATAACGGCGCGGCGGCTGCGGCGGCTGGCATTGAGCAATCAGGCAATCAAGCATGTGGAGGCGATTGTCGCCCATCACATGCGACCGCTGCACCTGGCAACGGCCGTTGGCGGCCCCTCGCGTCGCGCCATCTATCGCTACTTCCAGGCGGCGGGGACGGCCGGGCTGGATGTCGGGCTGCTGGCCCTGGCCGACCACCTGGGAACCTATGGCGGCCCCGGCCCGGTAGAGGGCTGGGCGCGTTTGCTTGGGGTGATTGGCCGCCTGTTTGCGGAGTATTTTGATAACCACGAAACGGCCGTTTCCCCCACGCCCCTGTTGACCGGCAGCGACCTGATCCGCGAATTACAGCTCACCCCCGGCCCGGAAATCGGCC
>CAYONK010000397.1:3716-4924 GCA_964405285.1 uncultured Ardenticatenaceae bacterium | reverse complement strand
CGAAGCGCGCCGCTGACCGCTTTGCGCCGGGCCAACACCATCGGCAAGATCATCTCCCGCTTGAAGTTGCCGATGGTGATGAATAGCTCGTCGCCGCGCTTACGCAGGCGCACCTCGCCGCTGGTGACGAAGGGCAGCGGCAGGCGCAAGCGGTAGCCGCCATCGGGCAGTTCGGAAAATTCTTGCACCGCCCCCCGGTAGAAAATATCGCCGGGATCATGCTCGCCAAAGCAGTCGGCGGCCAATCGGGACAGGGCGGCTAACCCCACCACTTCGTCGGCGTAATAGGGGACGCGCCAGAGGGGCAGCGGGCTGAAGTTGTTCTCGATCATCTGCAAATACTTTGCCTGAAGCTCTCGCCGCTTCTGGTAGAACTCCCCTTCGCCCACGTTTTCGCCCAGGATGCGATTGATGATCACGCTGTCTACCGGATAGTTGAACAGCCCCAGGTAGCTGATGGCCCGCTCTGCCTCGCGCACCACCATCTTCTCCGGCTGCAAAACGACGCGGTAGCTGCTGATGTCCGGGTTGCTGAGCGTCTGACGCAGTTCTCCGGTCGCCTCGTCCAGCTTTTCCAGGGCTTCAAAAATCTCCGTCGGGCCGCGAATGATGCGGCCGGCAAACGGCTTTAACGCTTTGATTACGTTCGTCTGGAAGCGGGACAAATGCCCGGCGTACCAGCGGAAGGTGTCGGGCATGGTCAGGAGGCGAATGGTCTCGCCGGTGGGCGCGGCGTCTATGATCACCCGGTCGAAGTTGCGCTCCATGGCCTGTTTGTTGATGTGCAGCAGGCTGACGATCTCGTCCATGCCGGGGAAAGCGGAAAGCTCGTCGGCGACGACGCTGCTGAGGCCCTTGCCGCTGATGTTTTGCGAGACGAAGTTTTGCAGTGTGCCCCAGTAGTTGTGGATGTCGGCGACGACGCTGATCTCTTGGCCCCACAGGTTGTCGGCCAGTTGTACGGGTACGGCGTCGAGGGGACGGTCGAAGGAATCGGCCAGGCTGTGGGCGATGTCGGTGCTGGCGACGAGGGTTTTGTAGCCTAATTCGGCGCTGCGAACGGCCGTTGCCGCCGCCACCG
The DNA here is from genome assembly GCA_964405285.1 of uncultured Ardenticatenaceae bacterium. GTDB lineage: Bacteria > Chloroflexota > Anaerolineae > Promineifilales > Promineifilaceae > Leptovillus. Next base: position 3,843 of record CAYONK010000397.1, on the reverse strand, counting down.
TCGTTTTGCCCACGCCGCCTTTGCCTAAATAGAGGATGATACGCATTGTTGCTCCGGGATTGTTTTGTAGTCTTGTAGTCTTGTAGTCTTGTAGTCTTGTAGTCTTGTAGTCTTGTAGTCTTGTAGT
>CAYONK010000397.1:0-3616 GCA_964405285.1 uncultured Ardenticatenaceae bacterium | reverse complement strand
CTGGTAGTCGGGTGGTCGTCAATGGTCAATGGTCAATGGTCAATGGTCAATCCCAAATCCCCAATCCCAAATTTTGTAACTTTTTCCCATCGCGCCGCTCATTGGCTGTGTTATACTCGATTGCATGGCGCAATCTTCACCTGCTTTGCTTGCTCTGGAAGACGGCACATTGTGGCCGGGCGTTGGCTTTGGCGCGATGGGCGACGCGACCGGCGAGATCGTCTTCAACACCAGCCTCTCCGGCTACCAGGAAATCCTCACCGACCCCTCCTATCACGGCCAGATCATCACCTTCACCATGCCCCACATCGGCAACGTGGGCTGCAACCCCGAAGACGACGAGAGCGACCGCGTCTGGGCGGCCGGGATGGTGGTGCGCAGCCTCAGCCCGCTGGTGAGCAATTGGCGCGCCCGCCAAAGCCTGCCCGACTATCTGGCCGAGCGGGGGGTCGTCGCCATCGCCGAGGTTGACACCCGCACCCTGGTGCGCCACATCCGCGAACATGGGGCGATGCGCGCCGCCCTCAGCGCCGCCGACCCCGACCCCGACCGCCTGCTCGCCCTGGCCCGCGCCGCCCGCGACATGAACGGCCTCGATCTGGCCCGCGAAGTCACCTGCCCCGAACCCTACCGCTGGACCGAAGCCGCCAGTTGGTGGGAGGCGACTGGTCAATGGTCAATCGTCAATGGTCAATCGTCAATGGTCAATCGTCAATCGTCAATGGTCAATCGTCAATTCCACGTTGTGGCCTATGATTTTGGCATCAAGCGCAACATTTTAAGACTCCTCTCTGCCTATGGCTGCCGGGTGACGGTGGTTCCGGCGACGACGACGGCGGCCGAGGTGTTGGCGTTGGAGCCGGATGGCATCTTCCTTTCTAATGGACCGGGTGATCCGGCGGCCGTTACCTATGCCATTGACGCGGTGGCCGAGTTATTGGGGCAGAAGCCCATCTTTGGCATCTGTTTAGGCCATCAAATTCTGGGGTTGGCGTTGGGGGCGCAGACCTACAAGCTCAAATTCGGCCATCGCGGCGGCAATCAGCCGGTGCAAGTGACGGAGAGCGGCGCGGTGCAAATCTCCAGCCACAATCATGGGTTCGCCGTAGACGCGGCCACCCTGCCCGCTGGCGTCGTCGCCTCGCACGTCAACCTTAACGATAATTGCTGCGAAGGGTTGGCCGCCCCCACCTACCGCGCCTTCTCCGTGCAGTACCATCCCGAAAGCTCCCCCGGCCCCCACGACTCCGACGAACTTTTCGCCCGCTTCGTGGCGCTGATGGGAGAGTGAGGAGGTGGGGAAACGGCCGTTATTCAGGTAAAATGCCCGAAACACAATCCCTTTGTCTCTTTGTCCCTTTGTTTCTTTGTAATAAATTCCTCCGGAGCAACTATGGGTATTTTTGACTGGCTATTCGGCCCTAAAGTGCCGCAAATTTCCGTCTACGAAGCCGAAAGCCGCCTCAAGGCCGAGCGTAACCTGATCATCCTTGACGTGCGCCAGCCGGCCGAAACCAAAACAGGCATCGTCCCCGGCGCCAAACTCATCCCCCTCAGCGAGCTGGGCCGCCGGATGGACGAACTGCCCCGCGACAAGCCCATCCTCACCATTTGCGCCTCCAGCCACCGCAGCCCCATGGCCGCCCGTCGCCTGGCCAAAGCGGGCTACACCGTCACCGATGTGGCTGGCGGCATGGGGGCCTGGGCGCAGGCGGGGTTGCCGATGAAGAAGGGGAGATAGAGATTGGAGAGTGGAGATTAGAGATTGATGCGCCCAAATCTCCAATCTCCAATCTCCAATCTCCAATCTCCACATCACCATGCCTAAACGAACAGACATCCAAACCATTCTCATCCTCGGTTCCGGCCCGATTGTCATTGGGCAGGCGTGCGAGTTTGATTATTCCGGCGCGCAGGCGTGCAAGGCACTGCGGCGCGAGGGCTACCGCGTCGCTCTGGTCAACTCCAACCCGGCCACCATCATGACCGACCCCGACCTGGCCGACGCCACCTACGTGGAGCCGCTGACCCCGGAACTCGTCGAGAAGGTGATCGCCGCCGAACGGCCGGACGCCATCTTGCCCACCGTCGGCGGACAAACCGCCCTGAATCTGGCAGTACAATTGGCCGAGTCCGGCGTGCTGGAACGGTACGGCGTGCAGCTTATCGGGGCCGATTTGCGGGCGATCCGGCTGGCGGAGGACCGCTCCCGCTTTAAGCAGGCGATGGAGGCGGCCGGCGTGCCGGTGCCGGTGAGTTATTTTGTCTATTCGGTGGCTGAGGCGGAAACGGCCGTTTCCCACCTCCAATACCCCGTCCTCATCCGCGCCTCCTTCACCCTGGGCGGGACCGGAGGCGGCATCGCCTACGGGCCGGAACAACTGCGCGAAGTCGTCGAACATGGCCTGCGCGAAAGCCCCGTCGGCGAAGTCCTCATCGAACGCTCCCTGCTCGGCTGGAAAGAGTACGAGCTAGAGGTGATGGCCGACCGCGCCGGGAATTTCGTCGTCGTCTGCACCATCGAAAACGTAGACCCGATGGGCGTCCACACCGGCGACTCCATCACCGTCGCCCCGGCCCTGACGCTGACCGACAAGGAGTTCCAACATCTGCGCGACCTGGCTAAGAGGGTGATAACGGCCGTTGGCATCGCCACGGGCGGCAGCAACGTGCAGTTCGCCGTCAACCCGGCCGATGGCGAAGTCATCGTCATCGAGATGAACCCCCGCGTCTCCCGCTCCTCCGCCCTGGCCAGCAAAGCCACCGGCTTCCCCATCGCCAAAATCGCCGCCCTGCTCGCCGTCGGCTACACCCTCGACGAAATCCCCAACGACATCACCCGCGTCACCCCCGCCAGCTTCGAGCCGAGCATAGATTACACCGTCGTCAAAATCCCCCGCTGGAACTTCGAGAAATTCCCCGGCGTAGACCCCACCCTGGGGCCGCAGATGAAAAGCGTCGGCGAAGTGATGGCCATCGGCCGCACCTTCCCCGAAGCGCTCAACAAACCCATTCGCGGCCTCGACCTCGGTCTGCCCGGCTTCAGCCGCCTCCTGGCGGCCGAAACGCCCGCGCTCCGCGAAGCCCTGGGCGTCCCGACCGCCAACCGCCTGGCCCAAATCGCCGCCGCCATGCTCAACGGCCTGCCCGACCCCGAAATCGCCGCCCTCACCGGTTTCGACCCCTGGTTTTTGGCGCAGATGCGCGAGATTTTGCAAGTAGAAGAAGAGATTGGAGATTGGAGATTGGAGATTGAACGCCGCCAATCTCCAATCTCCAATCTCCAATCTCCGCTCTTACAGCGCGCCAAACGCCTGGGCATCGCCGACGCCACCATCGCCCGGCTGATGGGGGTGACGGAAGAAGAGGTGCGGCGGCGGCGGCGGGAAGCGGGAATTGTCCCCGCCTACTACCGGGTAGACACCTGCGCCGCCGAATTTGCGGCCCACACGCCCTACCTTTACTCCACCTACGAAAGCGGCTGCGAGGCCGCGCCCAGCGAGCGACGCAAGGTGATGATTTTGGGCGGCGGGCCAAACCGGATCGGCCAGGGCATCGAGTTCGACTACTGCTGCGTCCAGGCGTGCTGGGCGCTGCGCGAATTGGGCTACGAGAC
>CAYONK010000396.1:0-4933 GCA_964405285.1 uncultured Ardenticatenaceae bacterium | reverse complement strand
CAACTACACCACCCTCTTTGCAAACGCCGCAATCAGCTATCTTGAGCGCTTTGCAGCTGGCGAACCAATTGGCACCGAAGGCGCCGTCAAGCAAGTCGCCTTTACCCTGCACGGCCAACCCTTCCTGGCCATGGATGGCGGCCAGGTTCACCCCTTTACCTTCACCGAAGCCATCTCCTTCTACGTGGATTGCGAGACGCAAGAAGAAGTTGACCATTTCTGGTACGCCCTCTCCGCCCACCCCGAAGCCGAGCAGTGCGGCTGGCTCAAAGACAAATACGGCGTATCCTGGCAAATCGTCCCCGCCGCTTTAGGCGAATTGATGAACGACCCCGATCCAGAAAAATCACGGCGGGTTATGGATGCGATGCTGCAAATGAAGAAATTTGAGATCGCAGGATTAGAGCAAGCGCATGAGGGTATACAACCATGAGCGCGTCTGAAAAGATTGACCAATACATCGCCGACGCGGCCGATTGGCGCGGGGAGATAGTGGCCCAATTGCGCCAATTGGTCCGCGAAACCGATCCGGAAATCATTGAAGAATGGAAATGGAACTCCCCCATATGGTCGGCTGGCGGGCCTATTTGCAGCGACAACGCTTTCAAGAAACATGTGGGCATGAACTTTTTTCAGGGCGCTTCATTGATATGAGCGGCGAGTTCACCGTGCCGTCTTGCCCGAAATGGGCGTCAAAAAGGATAGTTACCCCATGCCCCAAGAATATATCGAGATTCGCGGCGCCCGCGAAAACAATCTCAAAAACATATCCCTGCGCATTCCCAAGCGCAAAATAACCATCTTTACCGGCGTCTCTGGCTCTGGCAAATCATCCATCGTCTTTGATACAGTCGCCACCGAAGCTCAGCGCCAGCTCAACGAAAATTTCAGCCTATTCGTGCGTAATTTTCTGCCCCGTTATGCCCAACCCGAAGCCGACGCCATCGAAAATTTGAGCATGGCGGTGGTGGTGGATCAGAAGCGGTTGGGCGGCGGCTCACACTCAACGCTGGGCACCATCACGGATATTTACTCTGTGCTGCGGCTGCTCTATTCGCGCATTGGGCAGCCCCATGTCGGCACGGCAAACCTGTTTTCGTTTAACGATCCGCAAGGCATGTGCCCGGAGTGCAACGGCATTGGCCGCAAAATCGGCGTGGACATGGACAGGTTTCTGGATACATCCAGGTCGCTGAACGAAGGCGCGATTTTGTTCCCGGATTATGCTGTCGGCAAATGGGATTGGAACCTTTTAATCCAGACGGGTTTGTTTGACGCTGACAAAAAGCTGGCAGATTACAGTGATGAAGAGAGGGAACGGCTGCTGTATACCCAGGGGTTTAAGGTGAAAACGGCCGTTGCCGGCAATACCGTCAACATGACATTTGATGGCATTATTGAAAAGTTCAACCAAAAGTACATTGCACGCGATCTCAAAACAAGGCCGGAACGCACCCAGAAAATGGTGGAGCAATTTCTCACCAATGACCCCTGTTTTTTGTGCAAAGGGGCGCGTTTGAGTCAGGCCGCGCTAGGGTGCTTGATAAACGGCCGTAACATTGCCGAACTGGCGGCTATGGAAGTGGCAGAATTGCTTGATGTCGTTAAAGCCATAGACGAACCAGCCGCCGCGCCGCTGGTCGCCACCTTAAGTGAACGGTTGCAGCATCTGGTAGATATTGGCCTGGAATACCTCAGTCTCAACCGTGAAACCGACACCTTGTCTGGCGGCGAATCGCAGCGCGTGAAAATTGTCAAACACCTTAGCAGTAGTCTGGTGGATGTGCTGTACATTTTTGACGAGCCGAGCGTGGGGCTGCATCCGCGTGATGTGCATCGTATGAATGATCTGCTGCAAAAATTGCGCGACAAAGGCAACACGGTGATTGTTGTTGAGCACGACCCGGACGTGATTAAGGTGGCGGATCACGTGGTGGATGTGGGGCCACACGCCGGCAGCGGCGGGGGCACGATTGTTTATGAAGGCAGCTATGCCGAACTGCTGGAATCGGACACGTTGACAGGGCGGCACATGAAAAAGCAACTGCCCATGAAAGAAACATTTCGGGTGGCAAAGGGCAAACTGCCTATCGTCAATGCGCGTGTGAATAATCTGAAAAATATCAGCGTGGACATTCCCGAAAGGGTGCTGACGGTCGTGACGGGAGTGGCTGGGTCAGGCAAAAGTTCACTGATCAACCAGGTGTTTCTCCACCAATATCCTGATGCGATTATGATTGACCAAACGGCCGTTGGTACTTCCACCCGTTCCAATCCCGCCACTTACACCGGCATCCTGGATGATGTACGCAAAGCGTTTGCCACAGCCAACAAGGTCAGCCCATCGCTGTTTAGCTTTAACTCGGAGGGCGCTTGCGAAAATTGCCAGGGACTTGGCGTGTTATACCCAGACTTGGGGCCGTTGACCGGCATCAAAATTCCGTGCGAAATTTGTGAGGGCAAACGGTTTAAGGATGAGGTGTTGGCCTACAAATTGAACGGCAAATCCATCACCGATGTGCTGGCAATGACAATAGAGCAGGCGCTGGCCTACTTTGACATCAACAAAGTGGTGCATAAATTACAAGCCCTGCACGATGTGGGACTGGATTATCTGACCCTGGGCCAACCCTTAAGCACCCTGTCTGGCGGGGAATGCCAACGAGTGAAGCTCGCCAGCGAACTGCACAAAAAGGGTAGCATTTATATTATGGATGAGCCAACAACCGGGCTGCATATGTCCGACATCAGCCATTTGCTAGGCGTGATCAACCGATTGGTGGACACGGGCAATACGGTGATCGTCATTGAGCATAATCTAAACATCATCAAAAATGCGGATTGGATTATTGACATGGGGCCAGAAGGGGGCAGCAAGGGTGGGCAGATCATGTTTGAAGGCACGCCCCGGCAGCTTCTGGACGCCAAACAATCGCTGACGAGTGCGTATTTGAGTTTTTGAAATAGTACGTGGTGTGGTGAAATCGTGATTGCGGTCTACGCACTACTCCACAAAACATCTATCATTCGGGAGATTAAATTGACAACAACAGAGATAGGCCGTCAACGGCTGGCCCAGCAGCGGCTGGCACACAATCAATTTCAAACCCCGGAAGAGGTGGTGACTTGGTTAGGCGCTGTCCAGGCCCAAGATTATCCGGGCGCGTTGTGGTCGCTTGGTCTGCGCCTACAGCCGACCACAGGGCGCGTCATTGAGCAGGCATTCAACGAAGGCCGGATTCTACGCACCCATGTCATGCGCCCCACCTGGCATTTTGTCACGCCCGCCGACATCCGTTGGCTCCTGGCGCTTACCGCCCCGCGCGTTAATGCTGTCAACGTTTACCGGGTGCGCCAGCTTGAACTGGACGATGACCAGTTCAACCGCAGCCAGGACGTTATCGTAAAAACCTTGCAGGGCGGCAACACCCTTACCAGGGCCGAACTGGGCGCTGCGCTGGCAGAAGCCGGGATCGGCGTACAAGGCCAGCGGCTGGCTTATATCATGATGCGGGCAGAATTGGATGCAGTGGTATGCAGTGGTCCCCGGCGTGGTAAACAATTCACCTATGCCCTGCTGGACGAACGCGCGCCGCAAGCCCGCAGCTTGCCGCGGGATGAAGCGCTGGCTGAACTGACCCGGCGCTACTTCACCGGTCATGGGCCGGCGGCCGTGTCGGATTTTGTGTGGTGGTCGGGCTTAACAACCGCCGACGCCCGCGCCGGTCTGACGATGGTCGCAGCGGACATGGCCCACATGGTAGTCAATGGCGAGACCTATTACTTCTCGCCGGCCATGCCGCCTGCTCCCCCTTCGGAGATGGCTTTCCTGCTGCCCATGTTCGACGAATTCTGGCTTGGCTACACGGCTGCCGACCGCACCCGCCGCGGCGGCCCGGAGAAGGTGCAGAATGCTATGACCAGGCCATCGGTGGTGATTGACGGTCAGAATGTAGGCAGTTGGCAGCGAACATTTAAGCAGAAAACGGCCGTTATCGAATTCGCCGCATCCGTCCCCCTTACCCCTAGCCAAGAAACGGCCGTGGCCGCTGCGGCTGAGCGTTATGGCGCGTTTGTCGGTTTGCCTGTTACGAATCTGTAAGCGTTCACACTGCGCCAACCTTTGAGGGCCTACTGTCGGGATAAGCCGAACGATAATAACCAACAAAAGCTTGGCCAGAGATTCAAACACAATCTGATTCGGCGCGGTTCCCATTGTCGCGAATAAACCTGTCTGCCTAAGGCGCTATAGCGAGATGGGGGCGCAGTTGCTTTTCTCGGCGGTTGTCACCAAGTCCTGGTTATGCTGAGACAACGGCCGTTTTCTTCCGCGATGGAGGCTCGCAAAACGGCCGTTTGCCAACCATATTTTGGCTATTAAAACGGCCGTTTGTCGGCCGTTTTTCCCCTCCATTCCCCCTCATTTCCCTCCTCCCAATAACCGTACATATTTGATTCGTATGGACGAAGAGTTGGGACCGTCGCTCCGAAAACGGCCGTTACAAAATAGCCGCTTACTCCCCGCTAAACAGGCCGGTTCGCGCTACTCCGGCCGGTTCTGCTCCCAAAGGGCGCGCCATAGACCCAGAGCGCCGGAGCAAGCCGCGGCCAGATCGATGCGTTCCCGATTTAAGTCGGTTCCCTTCTGGCACAGGTTAACCACAGTGACAACAACATCCCCTTCGGTTATACTGCTTTTATGGAAAGCGAAGTGGGACAACGGCCGTTCCAACACATTTTCGAGTCGGTCAGCGATGGCTTAATCATCCACGACGCCCAAACCGGGCTGGTGGTTGAGGCCAACCCCGCCGCTTGCGCCCAGCACGGCTGCACCCGCCAACAATTCATCGGCCAACCGCTCGCCGCCTTTCTCCACCCCGATAGCCGATACCTGCTCCACAATTATCGTCAGACGGCCCAAGCGGGTGGCGTA
>CAYONK010000395.1:0-4959 GCA_964405285.1 uncultured Ardenticatenaceae bacterium | reverse complement strand
CACGGTGGACATTCAGTTGAACGCCTCCCTGGCTGCCGCCATGATCGAGGCGCTGACCGCCCTGAACAACGAGTATTACGACCCACAATGCGCCTCCGGCGTGGTGGACCGGCTGCTGCCAAATGTGGCTACCGCCCGCGCCATTAGCGTATTGGGCCTGGACGAAGCGGCGCTGCGCACGGAACTGGATGATCTGATCACCGCCGGTATTGCCCAATTGGAAGGATTGGCGAAAAGCGATGGGGGTTGGGGCTGGTGCTACGGCCCAGAAAGCGATCCCTGGCTCTCTGCTTACGCCTTGCTCAGTCTGGTGAAGGCGGAAGAGGCGGGACACACCCTCAGCAGCCGTTTTGGCGATGGCGCGACGGTGAACGCTATCAGCAACGCTACCCGCTATTTGCAGCGGCAACTGCAAAATCCGGCCCGTCTGGATCGGCCGGAGTTGGCTAACCGGCAGGCGTTCTTCCTCTACGTTTTGGCCGAAGCGGGTGTGGACGTGGTGGATGAGGCCGATGCTTTGTTCGACGAGCAGCGCGGTTTGCTAGACCCTTATGCGAAGGCGTTGCTGGTTTTGGCCTATGAGGCCAATGCCTTCGTCGGACCTAATCAGAATACGCTGCTGGCGGATCTGAATGATGCGGCCGTTTTCAGCGCAACCGGGGCACACTGGGAGGATGGGCAGCAGGATTTCTGGAATCTGAACAGCGCGGTGCGCGGCACGGCGATGGTGCTGAATGCCCTGGCGCGGGTGCAGCCCGACGCCCCCTTCGCCCCGCAAACGGTGCGCTGGCTGATGATCGCCCGTACTGCTTCCTTCTGGTCTACCAGCCACGAAACGGCCTGGAGCCTGTTGGCCCTGACCGACTGGCTGGTGGCAACCGGTGAACTGGAAGCGAATTATGATTGGGCTGTGAACCTGAACACCCGCCCGGTGACTGATGGCTTCTTCTCTGAGGCGAACGTGACACAGAGCGCGCGGGAATCGCTGCCGGTCAGCCAGTTGGCTCCGGGAGAGGTGAATTTCCTGGGCTTTGAGCGGGGAACGGGAAACGGCCGTTTGTATTACAACGTTCACCTGAATGCCTTCTTGCCGGTGGAGTCGGTAACGGCCGTTAGCCGGGGCGTCATCGTGCAGCGCGCCTATTACGACGCGGCCTGCGAGAGCGACTGCCTGCCAATTGAAACCATCCCTGCCGGGGGACGGGTGCGGGTGGAACTGACCATCATTGCCCCTAATGACCTGGTTTACGCCACTGTCAGCGATCCCATCCCGGCCGGAGCGGAGGCGATTGACCCCACGCTGGAGACGACTTCGCCTGTCTTTGGCGGCGGTGTGCAGCGCACCGACCGGAGCGACTTCTTCGGCTACTGGGGTTGGTGGAACTTCCAGCGGATCGAGTACCGGGATGAGCGGGTGGTCTTCTACGCCAATTACCTGCCGGCCGGGACGTACCAATACACCTATCACCTGCAGGCCAACATCCCCGGCGTCTATCAGGTGATGCCGACGCTGGCGCAGCAAGAGTTCTTCCCTGAAGTGTTTGGCCGGACAGATGGGCAACGCTTCACGATCACCGAGTAACCGTAGGGCGAAATAGCTTGGGAGCGCGGGCTACCTGTCTGACCTTGGCGGACAAGATGCCCGCGCTCCGTTTTGCTCTACTGAGCAAGGATGATGGCGCATAAACTACGAATTGCGGAGGATTAAGGCGATGAGAGAGAGAAACGGCCGTTTACCCCACTTCCTGATCATGCTGTTGGTTCTGCTGCTGGCGGCCTGCGGCGGCGGCGAGGCCGCGCCAGAACCGACGCCCACGCCCACACCGGCCGATATTCTCCAGCGGGCGGTGGAGCGCCTGACGACGACTTCTGGCTTTCGCTTTAATGTCACGCTGACCGGCGCGCCCGCTTATCTGGACCCAACCGGGCAGATAGCGTTTAGAACGGCCGTTGGCGACTTCTCCGCCCCCGACCGCGCCCAGGCCGCCGTCCGCGCCGCCGCCTTCGGCCTGATCACCGACATTAACGTGATCAGCATCGGCGAAAACCAGTGGCAAACCAACCCCCTCACCCGGCGCTGGGAAAGCCTGCCGCCCAACTGGGGTTTCAACCCCGGCAGTCTCTTCGACGGGCAAAACGGCCTACCCGCCATCCTCACCACCGACCTGAGCAATGCCACCTTAAGCGGCCCGGAACGGCCGGCCGACGGCCCTAATCAGGCGCTTTACATCATCACCGGGCAGGTGGGGGGCGAACGGCTGGCGGCCGTCAGCGGCGGCCTGATCGGCCCGCAGGCAGTGGACGTGACACTCTGGATCGCCCCGGAGAGCTACGACATCATCCGCATCCTTGTCACCGAGCCACAACCAGACGGCGGTGAGCCGAGCGTCTGGCAGCTAGATTTTTCGCAATATGATCAGGAAGTGGCGATAGAACCGCCAGGGTAGGGGGTCGTTGGCAATTGTCAACTAGAGGTCTTGCCGTCCTTCGACGGCGCGGAGCAAGGTGATCTCGTCGGTGTATTCCAGATCGCCGCCGACGGGGAGGCCGCGCGCCAGGCGGGTGAGGCGCAGGCCGGGGCGGCCCAGGCGGCGCTGGATGTAGAGGGCGGTGGATTCGCCTTCCAGGGTGGGGTTAGTCGCCAGGATGATTTCCTTGAACTGCCCTTGTTCCACCCGCGTCACCAGTTCGGCGATGCGTAAATCTTCCGGGCCGACCCCTTCGACGGGGGAGATGGCGCCGTGGAGGACGTGGTAACGGCCGTTATACGCCCGCGACCGCTCCAACGCCACCACATCCAACGGTTCCTCCACCACACACAACAGGGACTGGTCGCGGGCAGCGTCCAGACAAATGGGACAGGGCACTTCTTCCGTGATGTTGAAGCAGACGGAGCAGAAGCGCGTCCGCTCCGTCAGGTCTTGCAGCGCCTGGGCCAGGTCAGTCGCCTGCTCCTTACCGGCGCGCAGCAGGTAAAACGTCAGGCGCGCCGCCGATTTCGGGCCAATGCCCGGCAGTCGGGCCAATTCATTGATCAGCCGCTGCACCGGCGGCGGCAAGACATTTTGCGCCATCGTTACAGGCCGCCCAAACCGCCCAACAGATCGCTCAGGCCGCCGCCCAGGTTCATCCCGCCGGTGATCCCTTCCATCCGTTCCGCCGACATCGCCTGCGACTGCTCGATGGCCGAATTGATCGCCGCCACCAACAAGTCTTGCAGCATATCCGCATCTTCTGAGGTCAACATTTCAGGGTCAATCTCAATGGACTTTACCCGCTGATGGCCGCTGATCACGATGCTGATCGCGCCACCACCGGCCGTTACCGTGATGGTCTCATTGGCCAGCGCTTCCTGCGCTTCTACCATCTGCTGCTGCATCGTCTGCATTTGTGACAACATTTGCTGTGGGTTCATCGCTTTTTTGCTGCCTCCGGCGCTTGCGCCTGCTTTTCGTTGAAATGATCGTTTAGACATAATTTCTCCTCGGTAAGTTGGGAGTTGGTAGTTGGGAGTTGATAGTGAAGACGCCCCACTATCAACTATCAACTCCCAACTATCAACTGTCTCTAACTATGCCGCCCAATTCCTGGGCGAATGCGTCGAATTCTTCTTTTTGAATGGGCACATTATAGTCGCTGGTCACGACCGGGCGGACCTGGCACTTTGCGCCCAATAGCTGGCTAAATATCTCGCCCACCACCTGCGCCGCATCGGGCGATTGGGCGAATTTATCTTTGAAGATGGGGTAATCGAAGCCCAAAATGATGGTGCTGCCTTCGACGGCCAGCGGTTTGCCCATCGTCAGCAGCGCGGGCAGGTTGCGGTTGGCCTGCTCGGCTCGCCGGAGCATCTCCCGCCAATGGGGGGTGACGGCGGCGACGGAGAGCGCGGACGGCGGGGTGGTGGTGGCAGGTGGGGCGGGCGGTTCGGCTGGCTGGCTGGCCGGCTGGGGCTGCGGGTGGGCGGATGGTTTTGTTTCGCGGGCGGGCGGTTGCTGGGCAACGGCCGTTTCCCGAATCACCGGCGCAGTCACAGGTGGAGGCGCGACGACAGCTACCTGCGGCAGCGGCTCGGCCGGGAGTAATTCGATAAAGGCCAATGCCAATGGGAGCTGCGGCTGCCAGCTAATGGCCGGGGTCAGGGCGGTCTCATTGAAGCGGCGGATGGCGTTGATCAGCCCTTCGCGGGGGGCGCGGTTCGCCTGGGCCAGCATCTCCGCCTTCTGCTCCGGGGTAATGTCTAGAACTAGTTCCGCGCCGCCCGCTTGCAGCAGCAGCAGTTCGCGCAGGTAGACGACCATCTGGCGGCAGAATTGGCGGGCGTCGGCCCCGGAGGCCAGGGCTTCGTGGATCAGGCCCAGCCCGGCCGCGCCGTCGCGGTTTAGCCAATGGTCTACCAGGGCGGTAACGGCCGTGTTGGAGGCCGTGCCCAGGACCATTTGCGCCCGCTCCAGGGTGATGGTGTCGCCGGGGGCCAGGACGAGTTGGTCCAGCAGGCTTTCGGCGTCGCGCACGCTGCCGGAGCCTTGCCGGGCGATCATCGCCTGCGCTTCCGGCTCCATGACGAAGCCTTCTTTTTCCGCCAGCCAGCCGAGGCGGGCGCTGATTTCGGCGGTGGTGAGCAGGCGGAAGTTGAACTGCTGGCAGCGGGATTTGATGGTGATGGGGACTTTATGCTCTTCGGTGGTGGCCAGGATGAATTTGGCGTGGGGGGGCGGCTCTTCGAGCGTCTTGAGCAGGGCGTTGAAGGCGGCCGTTGAGAGCATGTGGACTTCGTCGATAATATAAACTTTGTGATTACCGACTTCAGTTGGACCAAGCAAAACTTTGTTGCGTAGATCCCGGATATCATCCACACCAGTATTTGAGGCAGCATCAATTTCAATTAAGTCCAGTGATCGCCCTTCGTTGATCGCCAGACAGTTGGCGCATTGGTTACACGGCCGTTCTTCCAATCGC
>CAYONK010000394.1:0-5007 GCA_964405285.1 uncultured Ardenticatenaceae bacterium | reverse complement strand
CGGCTCGCGTTCGCGGAACCAGGCGTAGACCTGCTTCTGCCCCTCCGGCAGCGGCATCTCCCACAAGACAGTGGCGCTGATGGCGTAGATACCCGGCTCCGGGTCAGCCGGATTAAAGGGCGGATCGGTCCACAAGCCATAAAACGGCTGGCGCGGGAAGCCGGGCAGCGCTGTATAGTTCAGCCCATAATAGTCGGGATCAGCCGTGCCAAACCAGCCCAGTTTCACCTGTTCCACCTCGTTCTCCGCCATCCACGCCTGCAAACGGAGCAAATCTTGCCCCCAATCCACGTTGCTGTCCAACAGCAGCCGGTAGCCATTGGCCGGACCGCCCACCTCCCGGTTGAAGTAGCTGAGGTAATGGGGATGAATCCACAACGCCGTGCCGATGTGGAGGAGCAGGACAACGGCCGTTGCCCCCTCCCTCACCCACCAGCCACCGGCCACCAGCCACCGGCCACCACTCCCCCACAACCCGCCAATCAACAGATAAACAAAGGGCAGCACCGGCAGCAAATGGCGGTAACCGATGTTCAAAGCGCTCTGGCTGCTGAAGAGAAAGTAGGCGAGGATGGGGATGGATAGGAAGAGGGCGCGGCGGCGAGAACGGCCGTTGCCCACCAGCCAGATCAGCGCCAACACCAGCAAAAACAGCGTCAGCAGCGGCGTCTTCACGGCAAAAGCGTAGGGGAAATACCAGGCAAACCCATCAGCCGAGAAACGGCCGGCCATAAACGCCTCATACCGCCCCCCGCCCGTCAGCAAGGCAATCTGCTCCAAACCGGCCCAAAAGGTAGGCATCGGCCCGCTGAACTGATTCAGCCAGAGCAGCCAATCTGTCTGAAAGCGAAAAGCGCGCCACTCCAGGCCAAAAATCAGCCAGACCACACCGATGGAGAGCAGCCCGGCGGCGATAAAGCGGCCAAAACGACGCGCCGCCCCGGCCCACTCCCGCCCCTCCCAACCGGGATAAAGCGGCAGCAAGGCCAAAAGCCCCCAAATCGGTACAAAGACCAGGGCCAGCAGCTTGCTGCCAAACGCCAACCCCATGGCAATGCCTAAAAATAGCCAATGGGAAAAGGAGAATTGCCAATTGTTAATGGTCAATTGCCAATGGTCATCGGAAGAGCGTCCGTTGGTCATTGACCATTGACCATTGACCATTGACCATTTCCATAGGGCAAACGTCGCCAGAAAGATGAAGGTGGTCCCGCCCATGTCGGTGGTGGTGTAACGGCCGTTGGCCAGCAAATTCGGGTCAAACAGCAGGAAAGCAAAGACAACCGGCGCGGCCGGCCTCCCCCACAGCCGCCGGGCAAAACGATAACCAATCAGCGCCAGGCCCAACGTCAGAAGTACAATCGGCAGACGCGCCAAAAAGAGCATCTGCGTCACGTCGTTGCCGGAGCGCCACATCAATTCCTCGGCAAAAACGTACCAGTAGACGTCTGGCGGAGCTTGTTCCGCCCAACTGGGATGGTCGAAGGGGATATTGAGATTGAGAAGAAGCGTGGGCAGCAAGCCGGACAGGGCGTTGGTCAGCGGCGGATGCTCTAAACTGAGGCGGGGATCGCCCGTCTGGGCAAAGGCCACGCCGCGCCCCAGATGGTTCTGCTCGTCCATCGTCGGGCTGTCGCCAACCAGACTATTGAGAGCTAACCAAAAGAAAAGCAACGCCAGCGGCGTCAGCAGCCAGACGTAGGGAATGTTTCGCCAAGGGACCATCAAGGCCCGATTATAACAGTTAACAGATAACAGTTAACAGTCAACAGCCAACGGTTAACCGTTGACTGTTATCCGTTATCTGTCGGTTGTTAATTCACTGGTTTGCCACGGGCGTGCATGATGACCAGCGTGGTCTCCGGCGGCGCTTTGAAGCGCACGCGAGGAGCGCTGAGTCCTTCCAGGCCAATCCCCCGGCTGACGTAAAGGTGAGTTCGGCCAAGCCGGTAGATGCCCATCACAAACTGGCGGCCCAACTGAGAGCTGGTCAGCAGTGGCCCAATGATTGGCAGACGAACCTGGCCGCCATGCGTATGGCCGCAGAGGTAAAGGTCCAGGCCATAATTGGCTACCTGCGGCATCAACTCCGGCGAATGATAGAGCAACACCTGAGGCGTCTGGTTGGGCGCAGCGGCTACCAGATTGGCCAGACGCTCGGCGTCCGTTGGCAGATGGTGGGTGCAGTCCAGACCCAAGAGGGTGACGGCCCGACCATCTCCCATGTCTACCACTTTCCAGGAGGAGCGCATCAATGGGATGGGCAGGTCGTCAAAAATGGGCGCAACGGTCTCGCGCAGGTCAACCGGCGGGCTGCCCAACGTAGCGTAAACGCCAAAAGGAGCATCGAGTTGGCTGAGGAAATGACGCACCTGCGCCAGCGTCTCCGGATCGCGGTTGTAAGATAGATTAACATAATCGCCCGTCAGGACGATGATGTCCGGTTTGGCTTTGTCCACAAACTCCAGCAGCTTCTCTTCACGCTTCGTCAACCGTTCGATATGCAGGTCGGTGATATGCAGGATGCGGATGGAGGGCGTGCCATAGGGCAGCCGGTCGCTGAACATGTGATACTCGTTCAGCTCCAGCTTAAACGGCTCAATCACAGCGCCGTACCAGAGGGCGACAGCGCCGATGATCTGGACGACCAGGACCAGGGCCATGCCAACCATCCAACCCCACCAAACGGCCGTTGGCAGCAACAACAACGTCAGCAACAGGCGCGGCACGGCCAGGGCGAATAGCTGCGCCTTCCAGGGACCAAAAGAGAGGCGACGGCGGGGCAGCGAGGTGAGAATCAGGCCATCCAGCGTCATGAACCCAAGCAGCACAACAATGACGACGGATGCGGCCAGGGCATGTTGCAAATAGGTAAACCAGACACGGCCGACCAGGCTGGCTAATACAACAGCGAGGAAAACAACCAGGATCACCGGCCAATTGGTTGGAATATGGAACAGAAGCATCACCTTATGCAACCATCCTGCTTCCAACACATCCATCGGTGGATCACTCAGATCCGATGCTTCATCTACGATTGTTGGCTTATACATCAAGTTATCTGTCAATGGATACTCCAATTGCGGTGGGAAGATGACGCGCCAATTTTGTCAGCGCTTGTATTCAGCTCCCCTTGACAATACACAATTGTAAGCGTAGGGCGCAATTCTTACTGTCTGGCTTAACCAGTGGCAGACAGGCGAGAAAATTCGGCTCCATCCTGCCTGGATTCTGCCAGACAGACGGCCGTTTTTGTGGTAAAACTAGCGCCAAATGAGGAAGCCACTATGATGAAGCCTAACTATCCTGATCGTCTTTCGATTGCCCAACTGCCCACCCCCCTGGCGGAGATGCCGCGCCTGACGAAACATCTGAACGGGCCGCGCCTGCTAATCAAGCGCGACGACCAGACGGGGCTGGCGACCGGCGGCAACAAAACGCGCAAATTGGAATTCCTGGTGGCCGACGCCCTCGCCCAAGGCTGCGATTACCTGGTGACGACCGGCGCGCCGCAAAGCAACCACTGCCGCCAGACGGCCGCCGCCGCCGCTCGTTACGGCCTGGGGTGCAGCCTCATCCTCAGCGGGGAGGCCCCGGCGCAGATCACCGGCAACCTGCTCCTGGACCAGTTGTTGGGGGCGCATGTGTATTGGACCAACGGCCGTTCCCGCCAGGAAGTCATGGCCGAGGTCTCCGCCGAACTGCGTACGATGGGGCGCAAACCTTACCTCATCCCCCTGGGCGGCTCCAACGTCATGGGGGCCACCGGCTACGCGCTGGCGATGGGCGAATTAATGGAGCAGCTTCAGGCGGAGCGGCAAAATGTGGATTTCATCGTCTTCGCCACCAGCAGCGGCGGCACGCAGGCGGGATTGGTCTTGGGCGCGGCGATTTATGGCTTTCGCGGCCCGATCATCGGCATCAGCGTGGACCATCCGGCCCCGGCGCTGCAAACGCAGGTGGCGGCGCTGGTCACCGCCACCGCCACCCATCTCGGCCTGGGCACGCTCTCCCTGGCCGACCAGGTAGACGTAAATGATGATTATCTGGGCGGCGGCTACGCCATCGTCGGCGAGACAGAGCGGGAAGCGATTCAGATGGTGGCCCAACTGGAAGGCATTTTACTCGACCCGGTTTACACCGGTCGGGCGATGGGCGGCCTGCTTGATTTAATCCGCTGGGGAGCCTTCACGCGGGGGCAGACGGTGCTGTTCTGGCACACCGGCGGCGCGGCGGCGCTGCCTGCCTTTGCCGAACAGTTAACAAGCAACAAATAACAATCAACAATCAACAATCAACGGATAACAGTGAACGGATAACGGTGAACCGTTGACTGTTCACTGTTATCTGTTGATTGTTATCCTCGTTAGAGGCAGGGCGTTGTCAACGGCCGTTTCCCCCCCAACCTCCAATCGCGCCCCTGGGTCCGCCAGATCATACAAACCTAGCAAAAGCGTATAGTCGCCGGGCGGCAAATCGGCCGGGATGAGCAAGCCGTGATTGTCGCTGATGGTCTCGCCGGGCGGCCAGATGGGGGTGGGCTTGAGATTGCCGCCCGGTTCGCTGTCCCGTTGGGCTACTGGCAGACCTTCCGGCCCGACCAGGTGAAGGAAGACTTTGTAGCGTTCGGTGAGGGAAACGGCCGTTTGCCAGAACAGTGTCACCTGGGCAATCTCGCCCGGCGCGAGCGTCGTCGGCCCCAATGTGTAGCCTTCCAGGGTGATATGGTCGCCGAAGGGGATGCCCGCCGCCACCGCCATCTCCGTCGCCGCCGCTTCTGGCACGGCATAGACAACAAAGCGCAAATCCTGCACCCATTCTTCGGTCGCCTTGAAGGTGTTCTCGTCCAGCCAGCGCTCCACCCAGCGCTCCGGGTCTTGCTGCCCGTCGCCCCAATAGATGACATAAAGCCGGCCGTGGCGGGCGGCGATGGGTCCCAATTCGGCGGCCACTTCGTCGGCCGTCACGCCTTGCAAGGGCAGCGGGTAGACCGGCGCACCGTCGCGG
>CAYONK010000393.1:0-5029 GCA_964405285.1 uncultured Ardenticatenaceae bacterium | reverse complement strand
GGCGCTTCTCCGCGTAGAAAAGCGCTTCAAGGCCATTCACGAGGGTCAGGATAAACCGGATCGCTACGCCAACCTGCCCGTCATGGATTACGCTTAAAACAATCAACGGTTAACAGTTGACTGTTAACTGTTAACCGTTGGTTGTTGAGTGTTCACTCCTCTCCCCATCCCAGGCCGATCCGGCTGCGTTCCTTTTCGACTTGCAAAATTGTGACTTCGATGGTCTCGCCGACGTTGAGTTGGGCGTGGCGGGGAATTTGGCTGCGGTGGAGCAGGCCGTCTTGCTTGACGCCGATGTCCACGAAGGCGCCGAAGTCTACCACGTTGCGCACTGTGCCGCTGAGGCGCATCCCCGGCTGCAAATCGTCCATGCTCAAGACGTCGCTGCGCAGCAGGGGGGGCGGCAGCTCTTCGCGGGGGTCGCGGCCGGGGCGGACCAATTGCTCGAAGATGTCTTGCAGGGTGGGCAGGCCGCAGTTCAGTTCGGTGGCTAAATCGGCCAGGGGTTGGCGCTGACGCAGGCTCTCTAGAGGTCCGGTCCGGTCGGCTGGTTGGCTGGTGGGGGAAAGGCCGGCGCGTTGGAGAACGGCCGTTGCCACCCCATAACTCTCCGGATGAATCGCGCTGGCGTCCAATGGCTCCTCGCCATCGCGGATGCGCAGGAAACCGGCCGCCTGCTCGAACGCCTTGCTGCCCAGCCCGTTGACGTTGAGGAGGGCGCGGCGGTGGGGAAAACGGCCGTTTTTCTCCCGATAGGCCACAATCTTCTCCGCCAACTTGGGGCCGATGCCGGAGACGTAGGTCAGCAGGGCGGGCGAGGCGGTATTCACGTCCACGCCGACGCGGTTAACGGCCGTTTCCACCACCCCCGTCAACGCCTCCGCCAGCGCCGTCTGATTCACGTCATGCTGGTACATGCCCACGCCAATCGCCTTCGGCTCGATTTTCACCAGTTCAGCCAGCGGGTCTTGCACCCGCCGTCCAATCGAAACCGCGCCGCGCAGCGTCACATCCAGGTCGGGCAGTTCCGCCTTCGCCAGTTTGCTGGCGCTGTAGACGCTGGCCCCCGCCTCATTCACCAGCAGATAATGGACCCCTTCTAACTGGCGCGTCAGTTCGGCCGCCAACTGCTCCGTCTCCCGCGAAGCCGTGCCATTGCCGATAGCGATCAGCGTCACCTGATGGCGGGCGATGAGCGTCGCCAGCGTTTTTAACGCTTCGTCCCGGCGCTTTTGCGGGGGGTGGGGGTAGATGGTTGCCGTCTCCAACACCTTGCCGGTTGGGTCGGTGACGGCCACTTTGCAGCCGGTGCGGAAGCCAGGGTCCAGCGCCAGGACGCTATGCCCGGCCAGCGGCGGTTGCAGCAGCAGGCCGCGCAAATTGTCGGCGAAGACGCGGATGGCGTGGGCTTCGGCCTGCTCCGTCAGGCTGCGGCGCACGTCGCGCTCGATGGCCGGGAGCAGCAGCCGTTGGGCGGCGTCGTGGAGGCAGAGTTGCAGCGGTTCGGCCAGCGGCGAGTGGCGAAAATCGGGCCGGAAGACGGCACGCATCGGCAGCAGCCAATCATTCTCGCTGATGTCCAATCGCACCCGCAGCACCTTCTCCGTTTCGCCGCGATTGATCGCCAGGATTTGATGCGGCCGCAGCCGGTCCACCCGCATTTGGAAGTCATAATAGAGGTGGTAGACCTCTTTTTCGTCGGCGGCGTCGGCGATTTTTTCGCTTTGCAGCAGGGCGTATTGCAGCGCCTTCTCGCGTACCCGCTGGCGCACTTCGGCGTGGTCGCTGATGATTTCGGCCACGATGTCGTAGGCCCCGGCCAGCGCTTCGGGGATGGTGGGGGCCGCTTCGGTGAGGAAGGGGGCGGCCAGTTCCTCGATAGTTTGTTGGCTGCGCGGCTGGGCGAGGATGAGTTGGGCCAGCGGTTCCAGCCCCTTTTCGCGGGCGATGGTGGCCCGCGTGCGCCGTTTGGGTTTGTAGGGCTGGTAGAGGTCTTCCAGTTCTGTCAGGGTGGCGGCGGCCAGGAGGGCGGCGCGGAGTTCGGGCGTCAGCTTTTCTTGCTCGGCGATGGAGGCGAGGATGGTGTCGCGCCGCTCGTCGAGGGCGCGGAGCTGGTGGATGCGCGTTTCGATGTCGCGCAGTTGCTCTTCGTCCAGGCTGCCGGTGGCTTCTTTGCGGTAGCGGGCGATGAAGGGGATGGTGTTGCCGGTGTCGAGGAGGTCGAGAACGGCCGTTACCTGTCCCGGCCGCAGTTTCAATTCTTGGGCGATTTGGTCTGGATGGTTCATACGGCAGATTATAGCGGAGGGAGGGGGTAGTTGGTAGTTGGGAGTTGACAGTTGACAGTTGGTAGTTCTCCCCACTATCAACTCCCAACTCCCAACTCCCAACTAACAACTATCAACTACCCACTATCAACTCCCCACTGTATCATTCCCCTATGACTCGACCTTTCTTCTCCTTCCACGCGCTTGGCTACCGGCGCAATCCGTTTGGGGCGTTGTCGGCGGAGGAGTGGGCGGCGGTGGCTGTGCCGCCGCCAGAGGTGGTTGCCGCGCTGGAAAATTCGCGTAGCCATTTGCAGTTGCTTGGGCCGATGGGCAGCGGTAAGACGACGGCGCTGCGCTGGCTGGCAGCGCGATACGCGGCGCAGGAGGTTTCCGCCGCTTATGAGTATCTGGCGGAAGGGGAGCGGAGGTTTGTGACGGACCTGACGGAACTGGCGGTGTTCCTGTTGGATGAGGCGCAGCGGCTGAGTTGGCGGGAGCGGCGGCGGTTGGTGGGGGTGGGGGAAAACGGCCGTTTACGCCTCATCCTCAGCAGCCACGAAGACCTGACGCCCCTCTTCCGGCGGCGCGGCCTGCCCCTGGAGACGGTCTGGTTGGCGGATGGGCTGACGCTGGACCAATACCGGGCGATCTGGCAGAAGCGGTTGGACTATTTTACTTTGCCGGGGCGGGAACGGGTGTGGTTGGGGGAAACGGCCGTTATCTACCTTTACCAAACCTTCGGCCAAAACCTGCGCGAGGCTGAATACTTCCTCTACGAAGTCTGGCAGCGCCAGACAGAGGTGGGGGAGATTACGGGGGAAGCGTTGGCCGTAATCCGTGTTCCGTAATACGGACTACGGATTACGATTCACGGTCCGGGGCTAAAATAAACGGCTCGTCATGTCTGGGGTCGGCTTTCCAGGGCAAATCCAGGAGAAAGCTGATGGCCCAAATGACGTTGATGTAATGCCCTTCGTAGCTCCAGGGCTGTTTGGGCAAGGTGAAGGCAAAATCATAGGTGGTGGGGAAAGAGGCTTCCAGTTCACCCTGAAATACGTCTAGCTCCTCTATCGTCTCGCTGTGCGGCGTGCCGCGCCCTTCGGTGCGCCAGATGAGGCGGATGTAGAAATGGCGACAGCGCACTTTCTCGTCAGTGAAGAGAGTGACGCGCCCCTGGATTTTTTCGCCCGGCCGGTAACGTAATCCATCCGGCCCTTTTTCACCCCCCAGCAAGGTTACGTCGAAATCAGCTTTTGCCATGATACACCTGATGTTTTACTTGTTTTGTCGTTGCCTCTAAACCCTGTGAGGTCTTGAGGGGTCTGAACACTTGCCCTATTCTAACCCAACACCCGGCCGATTTGGTAACGTTCTGGCAGACGACCATTTTGCTATCCCCTGCACGCCCGGTTAAACTCCTGCCATAGACCAGAAATGAAGGAGACTCCCATGTCCCAACGCCCTCAATTTACCCTCGCCCAGGCTGTGGAAATCGCTCGTGAGCTGTATGGGTTAGCGACAACGGCCGTTTCCCTCCCCAGCGACCGCGACCAAAACTTCCGCCTGACGGCCGCCGACGCCCAATTCGTCCTCAAAATCGCCGCGCCAACCGAAGAGCGCGCCGTATTAGACCTGCAAAATCAGGCCATCGCCCACCTGCGCCGCCACACCAACTTAGCTCCCCTGCTGCCCGACGTTCTACCCGCCCTCACCGGCGAATCCATCCCGGCCATCCCCGGCGCGAATGGCGAAACGTACCTGGTCCGATTGGTCAGCTACCTGCCCGGCGTCCCCCTGGCCCACATCAACCCCCACACCCCCGACCTGCTGCGCGATTTTGGCCGCGTCTTGGGCGAAGTAGACGCCGCCCTGCTTGACTTCCGCCACCCGGCCATGAATCGCCACCTCGCCTGGGATTTAACCCACGCCGCCGAGACCATCGGCCGTTATCAAGGCTACCTGACCGCCCCCGACCGCCAGGCTATCGTCGCCCGCCATCTGGCCCGCTTCCAGGCGGAGGTGGCCCCGCGCCTGCCAGAACTGCGCCGCAGCGCGATCCACAGCGACGCCAACGACTACAACATCCTGGTCACGCCAGACCCCAAACAGCCGCGCCGTCTGGCCGGGCTGATTGATTTTGGCGATATGGTCCACGCCTGCACCATTTTCGATTTAGCCATCGCCGCCGCCTACGTGATGCTGGACAAGCCGGACCCGCTGGCCGCCGCCGCCCACCTCGTCGCCGGGTATCACGCCGCCCTCCCCCTGAGCGATTTGGAACTGGAACTGCTCTACCCGCTCATCCTGACCCGGCTCAGCGTCAGCGTGGTCATGTCCGCCTACCAGCAGACCCTCCACCCCGACGACCCCTACATCGTCATCAGCGAAAAGCCTGCCTGGGCGCTGCTGGGGCGATTGGAGGGCGTTCACCCGCGCTTCGCCTATTACGCCTTTCGCGCTGCTTGTGGGATGGAGGCTGTGCCGGAAACGGCCGTTTTCCCCCCCGCTGCCCCCGTCATGCTGAGCGCAGCGAAGCATCCCGACGGCCCCGAAGAGACCAGGGGTACGGGATGCTTCGGAGGACCTCAGCATGACAAGGGAACGCTCGTCCTCGACCTCAGCGTGGGCAGCCCATTCCTCGGCAGCCCGGCCGATTACGCCGACCCGGCGAAGCTCGCCCGGCGCATCCAAACCGCCCTGGACGAAGCGGGCGCGGCCGTTGGCGTCGGCCGTTACGATGAGGCGCGGCTGATCGACAC
>CAYONK010000392.1:2679-5033 GCA_964405285.1 uncultured Ardenticatenaceae bacterium | reverse complement strand
TTGATGGCGTTGACCGGCGCGTACCATTCTAATTGATACTGCCAATGATACTGCGGCGGCGTCCCGGCCGGTGGCGTGGAGAAGGTATCGGTCAGCACGGTCACGTCGCTCAGGCCAACCGTGTGGGTGATTTCGATCCGGTAGGAGGGCGCAGGCGCTTGTTCTGGCGTTTGCGTGCGGTAGGTGTTATGCAATTCCCAACTGTTGGGCTGCGTCAGTGGCACGCTCCAGTCGTCGTTGATGTTGGTGACGTGGTAGTTGTGCTGGTTCCACAGCGGCCGGGAGTTGACCCAATGCCCGACGTGGCTGATGACAAAGATGCCGTCGCGGCCACCCAACACCACATCGGCTACGCCGTCGCCGTCCACATCGCCCAGGGTGGGATATTCCATAATCGTGCCGGAGCCGGTGACTCGCTCGTTGAACAGCCGTTTCCCATCAGAACCGCGCAGAATCAAGAAGCCGTCGTGCGAGCCATTCCACAGGATTTCCCAAACGCCGTTACCGGTCAAATCTTGGGCCGCCACGCCGGAAGCGGAGGCGGTGCGATCATCAACCTCTTGTTCCCAAACCAGGGAGCCATCGGCGGTAAAAACCATCAGCATATGGTTCCAGATAAAGAAACCGGATTGAACGGCCGAGGCTGTGATGAGATTCATCTCGCCGTCTCCGGTGACGTCGGCGACGGTGATCGGGCTGGGGCGATAACGGTTGGCATCTCCGGTATCATAAGACCAGTACAGTGTGCCGTCCGCCCGAAGCGCCTCAGTCCGATGCCCCCAGTTGATGATGATTTCCGGCTGCCCGTCGCCGGTGAGGTCGGCAACGGCCGGTGAGCCAAAAACGCCGCTACGGGGGGTGGTGTTGGTCAGGGTATAGGTCCAGACGATTTCCAGGCCGTCTTGCGGGTCGTAATCGTACACTTTCAGGCTGTGGGCGTGGGCGACGACAATGTTCAACGCGCCGTCACCGGTGATGTCAGCCAGCAGCGGCACGCTCGGCAGGCCGGTGGGGATGGGGTCGCTGGCCAGGATGTTGCCCTGGTGGTCTAGCACATAGAGCGCGTCGGCGCGGGCAGCGATGACGATTTCCGGGTGTGGGTCATTGTCTAGATTGCCGATGGTCGGGCCGCCCCAACCAAAGTAGCGCGGGCCGGAGTCTTGCCAGAAGCATTTCACGGCGTCATTTTCCCATAGCTGGAAGCCATCATGACGGAAGGCGAAGGTGCCATAGAAGCCGCAAGCGATGACTTCCGCCGCGCCGTCGCCCGTCAGGTCGGCCAGGGCGGGTTCGGCGGCCACGCCAACCGCGTCGCTGGTCCAGAGAATGGGCGTACCGTCGCCCGCATCCTGACCGTCGCCGCGATAGACGTAGAGACGGCCGTTTGTGCTGGGCGCAACCAGTTCTACCACGCCATCGCCATTCAGGTCGCCAATGGCAATGGTGGACAAAAGGCCGGTATCATAGAAGCCGGGTACGCCCAGGGCGTCGGCTGGGGCGGCGCTGTGCCAGGTCACCTGCGGCGTGTAGCCGTAGAAGCCCTCCGGGTTGACCTCGAAGGCGTCCACCCGGCCGAAGCCGCGCGTGTGGATTTGCACCACGTGGGGGCCATCGCCCAGGTCGGGGAAGTGGAGGGCGTAGGGTTGGTCGGAGTATTGGGCGGTCATGTCGAATTCGCCCATTGGCTGGCCGTCAATCGCCACGTGCAGGCTGGACCCATTGCGGTTGAAGGAGAGCAAGGTCAGGTCGCTGCCGACGAAGGTGAACCAGATGTTGGGGTTGGCATTGATCAGGTTTTGCTGGACGAAGTCGCCTTCGTGGGCGTATTGGTTGGCGTATTGGCCCCAGTAGGTTTTGTTGCTGTAGTGGAAACGGCCGTTTTCATCCTCCACCGTCGCATTGTGCCAGCCTTCTTCGGTGGTCTGGCTGTCCCAGATGTCTATGAAGTCGGGCATGATGGTTCCGGAAACGGCCGTTATCGAAATTACGTGCGTCCCCGGAGCCAGGTCATCGTAGTAGACGCTGGTGATGCCGCCGGTATAGCCGGACGTGTCGAACGTCCCCCGCGACGCACCATCAATGAAGATTTCCGCCACGCCGCTCCAACTGGCGCTGCCAAAGCCCACACCCACCCAGGTTCCCTCGAACTCCAGCGACAGCGTGTTCCCGGCCGTGCCGGTGCGGGCGTGGTAGCCGCCGCTGCTGCTGAGCAATGAGCTTTCCGTAGACCAACTATCGGTGGCGACGCGCAGCGGGTAGCCGTTATAGCGCAGGTCAGGGTGGTCTTCCTCGATGCGGATGATGCCGCTGGGCGTGGGTGGGGGTGGTTAATGCAGGGGAAGGGCCTATCTACC
>CAYONK010000392.1:0-2669 GCA_964405285.1 uncultured Ardenticatenaceae bacterium | reverse complement strand
CGGTTGCCAGCCCGCGATATTGGCGCACTTCCAGCACATGCGGACCATCGCCCAGGTCAGCAAAGGAAAAGGCGCGCGGGCCGCTGACGTAGCTGTAGTTATTGAAATAGCCCTGCGACACCCCATCAATCTTGACCTCGAAGGAGTGGTAGTTCCCGGCCGTCCAGCTTTGCAGCGTCACCGAATCGCCGGTGAAGGGGAACCAGGCCGTGCCGCTGCTGCTGTGGGCGAAACGGCCGTCGCTGGCCCCGGCATTGGTTGTCTGCGACCAGCTATTGCTGTAGATGATCCGCTCGTCGCTCTCTTCAAACAGCCCTTCGGCCAATGGTTGCCCATCCCACACGTCAAAGTAGTCCAGATGGACCCGGTTGTTGCGCGAATTGGGGTGGCGCGTGCCCAACACAGTGATGGTCAGGGTGTGCGGCCCACCGCCCAGGTCGCTAAAGTAGTAGCTCGCCACGTTATCGGCGCGGGTGTACAGGTCAACTTCGGCCACCAGAGCGCCATCAATGGCGATCTCCGCCTGGCCGCTAAAGCGGTCGGTGTAGAAGCCGACGCCGATCCAGCTTCCCTCAAAGTCAAAGCTGATGCTGTCTCCGGCCGTTTGGGAGTAGATTACCTGTCCGTCGCTGGTATGGCTGACGGCGACACCGCTCAGGCGATTCCAACTCTGCGCCGTCTGGGCGTAGGGTACGCCATTGTAGCGAACGGCGGGATGCTCTTCCTGGTAGCGGGTGACGCCCACGACCGGCGGATTGGGGTCTACGAAGGGGGAAACTCCTGGGGTGGCAACCCGATCCAGGGTGGTCTGGCTGCGATAGCTGCTGATTTGCAGGACGTGGGGGCCAGAACCAAAGCCTTCGTAACTGAAGGTGCGGGTAATGCCGTTGGGCATGGTGTTGGGGTGGTAGAGGTCTACGGTGTCCAGGTATTCGCCATCTACGTAGAGGTGGGTTTTGCCCCCCAGGTTGTAGGCGATGGCCTGATAGGTGAAGCTGTCTCCGGCGAAGTGGAACCAGGCGTGGCCGCCGCCGCTGCGGCGGAAATTGCCGCCGCTGGCGTTGGCGTTGTTCTCTGTCACCCAACTACCGGCGTAAAGGATTCGGCCGTCATCTTGCTCAAAGGCCCCATCGTCCAGCCCGGACCCGTCGCCAAATTCGACAAAATCGAACTGGACGCGGTTGCCGCTGGAGAAGGAGTTGCTGCTGCCCAGCACCGTCACGCTGACGGTGTGGCTGCCGGGGAGGAGATTGGGGAAGAAGTGGGTAACGGCCGTTGCCTCCCGCCGATACAAATCCACCACCCCCTGACTCTGGCCGTCTATGAAGATTTCGGCGTAACCGCCCCAATGATCGGTGTAGAAGCCGAGGTTGACCCAGCTTCCGCTAAAGTCGAAGCTGATGCTGTCGCCGGCCGTCGCCGAGCGCAGGTATTGGCCGTCGCTGGCGGCCGTCACGGCCTGACGGCTCCAGCTTTGCGCCGTGCGCGGATAAGATGCCCCGTTGTAGCGAATGGCCGGATGATCTTCCTCGTAGCGGTTGATGCTGCCAGGGGCCGGATTGGGATCGGTGAAGGGGGCCGCGCCGGGCGTTTGCAGAGCATCCAGGGTGGTTGTGCCGCGATAGCTGTTGATTTGCAGGATGTGCGGACCGGGGCCGAAGCCTTCGTAACTGAAGACGCGAGTGAGGGCGTTGGTGGCGGTATTGGGATGGTAGAGGTCTACGGTGTCCAGGTAGTCGCCGTCTACGAAGAGCTGCGCTTTGCCCCCCAGGTTGTAGGCGATGGCGTGGTAGGTGAAGCTGTCGCCGTCGAAGGGGAGCCAGGCGGTAACGGCCGTTCCCCTTCCATAGCCGCCACCGCTCGCCTGAGCCAACGCCACATCGGTCCAACCGCCGCCGCGCAGCACGCGGGCGTCTGTCTCCTCAAAGAGGCCGTCGCCTAGCGGCGTGCCATCCCAATAATCCAGGTAGTCAAGCTGCACCCGCGTTCCCGATGAAAATGGGTTGCTGCTGCCAGCCACCGTCAGGGTGATGGTGTGCGGTCCCGCGCCTAAATCCGCGAAGACAAGGCTGATCGGGGTGTTGTCCTCGCGCCGATAGAGGTCGAAGAGACCCTGGCTGCTGCCATTGATCGCCACGTCCACGTAGCCGCCAAAGTGCGTCCCGATGAAGCCGAGGTTGAGCCAGTCGCCGTCGAAGGTGTAAACGGCCGTTGCCCCCACCGCCGCGCTCCGCCAATAACTCCCCCCACTCGCCCTGCTCAGGTTCACATTGCTCCACGCCCCGGAATAGGCGATAGAAGCGTCATCTTGCTCCACGCGGAAGAAGAAATTGTCAATGGTCAATTGTGAATTGTCAATTGTCAACGCTTCCGTCTCGCGCTCCTCATCGTCAATTGCCAACGCCTCTGTCTCGCGCTCCTCCTCATTGACAATTGGCAATTGACCATCAACTATTGACAATTCAGAATTGTCAATAGTCAATTGTGAATTGTCAATTGTCAACGGTTCCGTCTCGCCCTCCTCCTCATTGACCATTGACAATTGACCATCAACAATTGACAATTCTAAATTATCGCCCGCCGCCGAAACCTCGCCAGCCTCATCAGCGATTGGCGATTGACGATTGACGATTGACGATTGTTCCGGCACATGCCAATACGGCAGATCA
>CAYONK010000391.1:0-5071 GCA_964405285.1 uncultured Ardenticatenaceae bacterium | reverse complement strand
GCTGGTAGCTGGTAGCTGGTAGCTGGTAGCTGGTAGCTGGTAGCTGGTAGCTGGTGGGGTGATGACCAGCGGCCAGCTACCAGCCACCAGCCACTACTGTCTTGGCAGCACCACCGTAAAGGTCGCCCCGCCATCGGGGTTGTTCTCGGCCCAAAGACGGCCGTTTTGCTGCTCCACAATCCGCCGGGCGATAAAAAGGCCCAGTCCCGTGCCCGAACCGTTGAGTTTGGTGGTAAAAAACGGTTCAAAAATTCGCTCTAGCACGTTTGGAGCGATACCGCCGCCGGAATCAGAGACCGATAAAGCAAAATGGTCCACGGTGGATAGTTCTGGCGGATAGCCAGCCAGCTCGCCTGGCAAGAAGTTCCCCGCCGGAATAGACCAGGTCCGTATCTGAATTGCCCCCCCATTTGGCTGCATGGCGTCCCGCGCATTGGTCAGTAAGTTGATCACCACCTGCGTCATCCGATTATGATCGCAGACGATGGACTTAAGCGCCGGAGCCAGTTCGCTTTCGATCCGCACGTTGAATTGCCCCTGGAACTGCTGCTGTACCAACGTCAGCGAATCTTCTACAATTTTGTTCCAGTCGGTGACGGCGATTTGCGGCATCCCATCCAGCGAATAGTTATGCAGCACCTCCACAATCCGCACGCAGCGCCAGGCGCTTTGTTCGATCATGGTGACGTAATGCTGCAACTGCTCCAGGCTGAGTGAATTGTCGTCTACGTCTAGCCGCAAGTTGGCGCAGGCGGCGGTGATGATACTGATGGGGTTGTTCAATTCGTGGGCGATGCTGGCGGTGAGCGTTCCCATCCCGGCGAGCCGTTGTGCGCGGGTGAGGGATTCGTTGAGGCGGTCTACGTCGCGGAGGTTGCTGAGGGTGACGAGGGTTTGCGGGCCGGATTCGGTGGCGATGGGGGCTAGGCTGAGGCTGACGGGGACATAACGGCCGTTTCCCTGGCGCACGCTGGTTTCCCGATGGAGTTTATTGTCGGTTAGCAGTTCAAGCGGCAGCATCTGCTCCAGCCAATAGGCATCAAAACGCTCGCCGACCACGTCGGCGATAGGGGCGTCTAAAAGAGCGGCAGCGGCCTGATTGGCAGAGGTGATCACACCCTCGCTGTTCACAACGAGGGCGCCGGAAGCGATGTTTTGCATGAGGTGGGGGAAGAAATGTGCCGTTGTATCCGGTTTTTCAGCCACCATCGGGTTGATCATATCCCACATACCTTGTTCCAGGCGTCAGCCTATGCGCCAGATTCAACTCTCTGTAGCATACGCCACTGATGCCCTGCCGTCCGTATGCGGGCCGTAAAATCATCGTGAAGGGTGCGTGAAGGGGGGCTGTTAACAGTTAACAGTTAACTGTTGACGGAATATGGGTTACGGATTGGAGCCAGCCACCAGCCACCAGCCACCAGCCACCAGCCACCAGTAACTAATTCGACCGATATATCTGGGAGCGGTCGCGGCGGCGGGCGAGTTCGCTGGTGTAGTGGCGGCCGAGGGTGTCGGCGTGGCGGGCGGCCCAATGGCTGAGACGAGTGTCTCCGGCGGGTGGGGCGTCTACGTAGAGCAGATCGGCCGTCAGTCCATCAATCTCTTCGCGGGTGATGAGGATGTCGCCCACCGCTCGCCCGACGAACTGGCCGATGGCGTAGCCGAGGGTATGAGGCATGGGGAACAACGGCCGTTTCACCCCCACCGTCTGCCCAATCATCTCGACCAACTCGCGATAGGTGTAGGTTTCCGGGCCAATCGCCTCAATGATCACGTTCTCGCGGCTTTCACCCTGGGCTACCGCCAGCGCGGCCAGATCATCCACGTAAATCGGCTGGACGCGGTAGTGGCCGTTGCCAAAAACGCCAAAGGCGGGGAACTTGCGCAGCATCCAGGCGATGTTGTTGATCAGAATATCTTCTTTGCCAAACAGCACCGTCGGGCGCAAGATGGCGTAAGAGAGGCCGGAGTCGCGCAGCGCCTGCTCCAGACGGGCCTTGCCGTTGAAGTATTCCAAGGGCGAATCAAGCGACGGATTGGTGATACTGACGTGGACGATGCGCTCCACCCCGGCTTCTTGGGCGGCGCGGAAGAGGGCCAGGGTGTTGGCAACGGCCGTTTCGTGGCCAAAATCGTCGTGGTTAAAGCGCACCCAGTAGGTGTTGTAGAGGACGCGCGTGTTACGCAGCGTCGCTGCCAGCTTCTTCGGCGCGTCGAAATCGAAGGGAAACGCCTGCACCCGGTCGCCAAAGGGATTGGGCCGATTGGGAGAGTGGGTGAGGGTGATAACAGAACGGCCGTTAGCCAGCAGCCGCGCCGCAATATACTTGCCAGAATAACCAAACGCGCCTGTTACCGCGTGAACTTGTCTTTCGCTCATCATAATTTCCTATGGTGGTTGGTAGCTGGTAGCTGGTGGTTGGTAGCTGGTAGCTGGTAGCTGGTAGTTGGTTGCTGGTACGTAGCCAGTCGCCTTATTTCCGCGTATTGTTAAAAAAGCGCAGCAGCGCCGTCAGGCGCAGTTCGTCCAGGGAGATCAAGACCGCCACCAGGCTGTCGAGTGAATCGAAGAAACCTTTCATAGATTGCAGCCGCATCTGGTAGAAGGCTGCCAGTTCCGCCTCATCACCGGACACCTCGGCAGTGGCGATCTTCTCCAGGCTGTCGCCAACGGTGTGCAGCGCCAGAGCGAATTCGGTGGCCTCGCGCTCTTTTAACAAATTGCGCGCCACCTTCCAGAAATCGGCCTCTGCCACGTAATAATCCTTACGGTCGCCCACCTGTAGCTGCTGGTGGACCATGCCCAACCGCTGGAGAAGGCGTACGTTGGTGCTAACTGCCCCTTTGCTCACGCCCACCATTTCCACCAGCTCGTCGAGGGAAACGGCCGTTGGCGACAAATAGATCGCGCCGTAAAT
Source organism: uncultured Ardenticatenaceae bacterium (assembly GCA_964405285.1). GTDB lineage: Bacteria > Chloroflexota > Anaerolineae > Promineifilales > Promineifilaceae > Leptovillus. Next base: position 2,150 of record CAYONK010000391.1, on the reverse strand, counting down.
TGCCCCCATCGCCTTCGGGAAGCCCCAAAAGTGGGTGATCCGGCTCATCCCCTGGATAAATTGCTCTCTTGCTTCAGCTAAGTCGTCATTCATTGCTACACCTTTTAATCAGAACGTTTAGTACGAACTAAACGAAGTATATATAGCAAACAAACGACTGTCAAGGGCCGATCAATCTCTGTTGGTGTAAAACGAAGGGCGCCCCCTTGAAATCAGGCCCGCGCTGGTGACGGCTGGCGATAGCTGAGGACGAACAGCCCGGTAAAGAGCAGGCCAATGCCCAACCAGGCCAGCGGCCCCAATTGTTCCCCCACCACAAAAATACCCAGCAGCGCGGCGGTGAGCGGTTCGGCCAGGGTGAGGGAAACGGCCGTTGCCGCCGTCACCCGCTGTAACCCAAACGTAAACAACAAATAAGCCAGAGCCAGCGTCACCAGCCCCAGGTGCAGCCCAACCAACCACCCGCTCGGCTGCACCAGCCAGCCCATCTCCACCCGCCAGAACAAGGGCAGCAAGCAGAGCGCCCCCAGACCGAAGACCACGCCCGTTACCACATGGGCCGGACGACCGGGCAGCAGCAGCTTACTGGACAGGGTGAAGATGGCGTAAGCCAGCCCCGCCCCCACCGCCAACAGCATCCCACCGGGGTCCACCTGCACTTCGCGGCTGCCTGCCAGGACGAGCAAAGCGCAGCCAACAATGGCCAATCCCGTCGCCGCCAGCCAGCGCCCACCCGGCCATTGCCGCCAGACCAACCAGGCCAACAACCCAGCCAAAATCGGCGAACTGCCGATCCCCACAATTGTGCCTACGGCCACGCCGGTGCGGGCCACCCCGGCGAAGAAGAGCAGTTGATAACCAGCCACACCCACCACTGCCAGCAGCGTCGGCAAGATGGGCCAGCGCGGGCCACTGCGCCAGCCCCCTTTCAGCAGGGCGAGCAACACCAGCGCCGCGCCGCCCAACACCATCCGCACCGCCCCGATTGCCAATGGCGTTGCGCCAGGCGGGGCGAAGGTCTGCGCCGTGCCGGTCGTTCCCCAGAGGGTGGCGGCGGCCAGGACAAACAACGCGCCAGTTGGCGATTGGCGATTGGAGATTCTAGCCAACCTCCAATCCCCAATCTCTAATCTCATCTAACCAGTCGAGGATGATTTGGGCGACGGTCAACGGCCGTTCCATCGTAAGCATATGGCCCACATCGGCCACTTCAATAAAGGTGGCGTTTGGCTGTTTTTCTTGCCACAAGGCCCAGGCGGGTGGGAAAATTGTATCGCTCTCAGCAGCGCGGATGGCCAGGGTAGGCGTCTGTACCTGGGGCAGCGTCTCCCAGACGGCTTGCGGCGGGGTGGCGTAAAACCTGGCTTCCCACTCGCGCGGATACGCCAGCCTGAAGCCATCGCCTTCCGGTTGCAGCGCGACGTTGACGTAATCCCACAGCGCCTCATCCGACCAGCGGTTGAAGACGGCTTTGCGGCGGAAGCGAGCGAAAGCGGACTGGCAATCCGGCCAATGGTTGCGGCGGCGCAGCGCCCCGGCGACCATTGGGAATTCGTGCGCCCGATCCTGATTGGCGGCTGCTGCTGCCAGGATGTCTGGCGGCAGGAAGACGGGGTCGAGGAGGATGATAGCGCGGAAGAGAAACGGCCGTTGTGCCGCTGCATACATCGTTGCCACCGCTCCCAGCGAATGGCCCATCCCCACCACGCCCAGCCAGCCCTGCTGCGCCAGAAAACGGCTCAAATCATCGGCGATCAGATGCCAATCTCCCTGCAAATCGGCCGGATCGCTGCCGGGCCAGAGTGGCCGATGGTGAGCCGCCCTTACCGAGAAACGGCCCAGAAACGGGGCGAGAAACTGCCGATAGCTGCCCGGCGGATAAGCGTTGGCGTGGGCAAAGTGCAGCGGCGGTCCGCTGCCGCCAAAATCATCAAAAGGTATGTTGTCAGCCACAGGTTGCTCCTCAGAAAAACTTCTCCCGACCCTTTCCCGTTGAGATAGGATTGAAGAAAGCGTCATTCTCTATTGTGGGCGATTTTCTTCAACTTGTCACGCCCGGCCCCTGGCAATCAGCAATTCTCAATTTAACAAGAGAGTGTCATGCTGAGGTCCTCCGAAGCATCCCGTTCCTCTGGAAAATCCGAGGCCGT
>CAYONK010000390.1:1874-5078 GCA_964405285.1 uncultured Ardenticatenaceae bacterium | reverse complement strand
AACACTGTTGACTTGCTCAACGACGAACAGTTCGCCCGCTACTGGATTGACCAACGCGAGACCTTCCGGCCACGCGGCCACCTGGCCCTGCGGCAGGAATTGCAGCAGAAAGGCATCGCGCGCGAGATCATCGAAGCAGCTCTGGCCGACGTAGATGAAACAGACGCAGCCCGGCAGTCGGCCGAAAAAAAAGTGCAGCAATTAGCCGGGCTGTCCGAAATAGAATTCAAAAGAAAGCTAGGCCAATATCTACAACGGCGGGGCTTTCCGTATGAGAGCATCCGTCTGGTGACAGATGAGTTATGGACGGCCGTTGGTCTGCCAATGGCCGCCAACCAAGAAGAGAACGAATAACACTGATACAGACTGGTCCGATGGGTGGACCAGCCTGATGCGAGACACTTGCAAGGAGAACGAACATGCCTGAAGGATTATGGATAGGCATCTTCGTCGGGTTAATTATCGGCGCCGGTGTTGCCGTAGCGGCAACCTGGTATGTCTTGAAACCCCGCACAGAAGAGACCCTAAATCAATTTAACCAGGAACTAGAAAGACGCCGCGAAGCGGCAGAAAAAGAATCGGAACAGTTATTAGGCGCCGCCACAAACGAAATTAAACAAATTCGTCTGGAAGCGGAACGCGCCATCCAAAAGCGTTATGAAGACCTGGCCAAAGCGGAAGAGCGGGTAGACAACCGCAGCGCCGCTCAGGACCGGCAAGCGATCAAGCTGGAACAGCGAGAGCAAAAGCTCAACAAGCGGCAAAGCCGCCTGGACAAGAGCTTTAACGATTTGAGCCAACAGCAAGAAGAACAGCGGCAAAAGCTGCAAGAGATCGCCAACATGACGGTCGAAGAAGCGCGTGGCGTGCTGCTGGCCGAGGTAGAGAAGGAAGCGCGTCAGGATATGGCTCGCGTCATGCGGGAGATCGAGGATGAGGCGCGAGAAACGGCCGATACCAAAGCCCGCGAACTGATCGCCATGGCCATCCAGCGCATCGCCAGCGACCAGGTGGCCGAGTTGACGGTCTCCGTTGTGCCGCTGCCGAATGAGGAGATGAAGGGGCGGATTATTGGGCGAAACGGCCGTAATATCCGCGCCTTCGAGCAGGCCGCCGGAGTAGACGTGGTGGTGGACGACACGCCTGAAGCCGTCACCGTCTCCAGCTTCGACCCAGTGCGCCGCGAAATCGCCCGCCGCTCGCTGGAGAAGCTAATTGTGGACGGCCGAATTCACCCCGCCCGCATCGAAAAGCTGATCAAAGACGCCACCAAAGAGGTGGAGCAAATTATCAAAGAGGCGGGCGAACAGGCTGCCTACGAAGCCAACGTCCATGGCCTGCACCCGCAAGTGCTGCGGATGTTGGGCCGCCTGAAATACCGCACCTCCTACGGCCAGAATCAGCTCCACCATTCGGTGGAAGCGGCCAAAATCGCCGCCGTCCTGGCCTCGGAGATGGGGGCCAACGTAGAGATGGCCAAGATGGGGGCGCTGCTCCACGACCTGGGCAAGGCGATGGACCACGAGCAGGAAGGGACGCACGCCATGCTCGGCGCGGAATACGCCAAGCGCTTCCGCGTGCCGCCCATCGTGATCAACGCCATCGCTTCGCACCATCACGAGGTGGAGCAGGAGTCGGTTGAGGCGATTATTGTGGAAACGGCCGACGCCATTTCCGGGGCGCGGCCAGGGGCGCGGCGCGAAAGCCTGGAGAATTACATCAAGCGGGTGCGCACTCTGGAAGAGATCGCCACCTCCTACGAGGGGGTAGAGAGCGCCTACGCCCTACAAGCTGGCCGGGAAATCCGCATTCTGGTCAAGCCAGGGGCGATTGACGACCTGGGCGCGATGCGCCTGAGCAAAGACATCGCCCGGACGATTGAGGATAGTATGCAATATCCGGGCCAGATTCAGGTGACGGTGATCCGCGAAACGCGGGCCGTCGGCTTCGCCAAATAACGTAGGGGCGGGTCTTGTACCCGCCCTCTGCAAAAGACCAACAGACCAAGACCTGACAGGTTTTCTGAAACCTGTCAGGTCTTTTTTGTCAGGGCACAACCAAGCCCATGATCCGCTTCATCTCGTCCACCTTTGGCTGGGCGATGGCGCGGGCTTGGTCCGCGCCCAGGGCCATCAGGCGGTCCAGTTCGGCCGGGTCTTGCATCAGGTCGTCATAACGGGCGCGGATAGGGGCCAGGGCTTCGATGGTCACCTCGGCCACGCGCACTTTCAGGTCGCCATAACCACGGGCGTCGGCGAAATCGGCGAGAACGGCCGTTTCCCCCTTCCCCGTGATCGCCTTATAAATCCCCAACAAATTGTTCACCCCCGCCTTCTCCGGATCGCCGGAAAAGGCGATCTCGTTGCCCGAATCCGTCACTGCACGCTTGAAGGAGCGCATGATCTCCTTCGGGTCGTCCAGCAGGCGGATGGCATGACCGCGCTTGTCGGCCAGGCTCTTCGACATCTTCACCGCCGGATCGTCCAACCCCATCACCCGCGCCCCCACTTCCGGGATCACCGGCTGCGGAATGACGAAAAACTCCGTCTCGTAAAGGGCGTTGAAGCGTTGGGCGATGTCCCGCGCCAGTTCCACATGCTGCTTCTGGTCCTCACCCACCGGGACCTCATGCGCCCCATAGAAGATGATGTCCCCGGCCATCAGCACCGGGTAGTCGAGCAGGCCAGTCAGCACGCTCTCCTGTTTGGCCGCTTTGTCCTTGTACTGGGTCATCCGTTGCAGCCAACCGAGCGGCGTGATGCAGTTTAGCAGCCAACACCCCTCGGCGTGGGCGCTGACGTGGCTCTGGATGAAGATAGTGCATTGCGCCGGGTCCAGGCCGCAGGCGAGCAGCATGGCGGCCATAGAGCGCGTTTCAAAGCGCAAAGTCTCTGGGTTCTGCGGCACGGTTAAGCTGTGCAGGTCCACAATGCAGAAGAAGTTCTCTTTCTCTGCCTGCTTGTCTACCCAATTCTTCACCGCGCCCAAATAATTGCCTAAGTGAATGTTGCCTGTCGGCTGTATACCGCTAAATACTCGTTTCTTGCTCATAAGTCACATTTCCTAATCTGGTCCAGAAATTGACACGGAGGGCGCGGAGAAGTCACGGAGAAGTTGCGGAGTCACAGAGCCGCGTCGTTCTCATCTTTTGCGGATTTTCCACCCCTCAACTCGTCATTCTGAGCGAAGCGAAGAATCCCAACG
>CAYONK010000390.1:0-1864 GCA_964405285.1 uncultured Ardenticatenaceae bacterium | reverse complement strand
GCTAAATACTCGTTTCTTACTCATAACTCACGTTTCCTATCTGGTTTAGAAGGTGACACGGAGGGCGCGGAGAAGTCACGGAGAAGTTGCGGAGTCACGGAGTCGCGTCGTTCTCATTTTCGCTGATTTTCCACCCTCAACTTGTCATCTTGTCATTCTGAGCGAAGCGAAGAATCCCAACGCCTCTGGGATGCTTCGGGCTTCGCCCTCAGCATGACACCTCCACACAACTCCGTGTATCCTCTGTGCCCCTCCGTGTAAAAATCCTATAGAATTCCCTGTTCAGCCTTTTCGACGGCGACAAAGAGGGCGCGGGCTTTGTTGACGCACTCCTGGTACTCTTTCGTCGGGTCGCTGTCGGCGACGACGCCGGCCCCGGCCTGGACGTAGACGGTGTCGCCATGCACCAGCATGGTGCGGATGGCAATGCAGGTGTCCATGCTGCCATCGTAGCTGAAATAGCCCACCGCGCCCGCATAAAGGCCGCGCCGTTCGCCCTCTAGCTCCTCGATAATCTCCATCGCCCGCACTTTAGGCGCGCCGCTGACGGTGCCGGCCGGAAAGGTCGCCCGCATCAGGTCAAAAGCGTCCAGACCGGGCTTGATCTGCCCCTCGACGTGGCTGACCATGTGCATGACGTGGCTGTAGCGCTCGATCACCATCAAATCCTTCACCTGCACCGTGCCGTATTGGCTGACCCGGCCGACATCGTTGCGCCCCAGGTCTATGAGCATGACGTGTTCGGCCCGCTCTTTGGGGTCGGCGAGCAGTTCGTCGGCCAGGGCGTTGTCGGCAGCCGGGGTGGCGCCGCGGGCGCGGGTTCCGGCGATGGGGCGCACGCTGGCGACGCCATCTTCCAGGCGCACGTGCATCTCCGGCGACGCGCCCACTACCTGCAACTCGAACTCCGGCAGGTTGAAGAAGAACATGTAGGGCGAGGGGTTGAGCATCCGCAGCGCCCGGTAGATGGCGAAGGAGTCGGCCGTTGTCTGGCGGCTGAAGCGTTGGCTGAGGACGACCTGGAAGATGTCGCCCGCGGCGATATGCTCTTTGGCCTCGGCGACGATGGCCTCGTAGCGTTCCTGGGGCATGTTGGTCTGGATGGTGGCAGAACGGCCGTTCCTCACCCCCACCCTCCGCTGCGGAATAGCAGGCAAGGGCCGGAGCAGCTTTTCGCTGACCCGCGCAATGCGCTGCACCGCGTCCACATAGGCCATCTCCACATCCTCGCCGACGTGGGCGTTGGAGAGGATGATCAGCCGGTGGCGGGCGTGGTCGAAGACGACGAGGGTGTCGGCCAGGAGGTAGAGGGCGTCGGGGATGGGCAGGGAGGCAACGGCCGTTTCCGGCAGACGCTCGAAAAAGCGCACCACATCATACCCCAGGTAGCCCACCGCCCCACCCTGAAAGCGGGGCAGGCCAGGCAGATCGGCCGGTTGGAAGCGGGCCAGCTCCGCCTTAAGGACGTGGAGGATGTCTTCGCCGGGAGCCAACTCGCGGGTAGTGGATTGGTCGGCGTGGGTGAGGGTGAGGGAACGGCCGTTTAAGGCCACTACCCCGCGCGGATTCACCCCCACGAAGGAGTAGCGCCCCACCTGCTCGCCCCCCTCCACCGATTCCAGCAAAAACGACGGGCCAACTTCGTCCAGCAGCTTGATATAAACCGATACCGGCGTCTCCAAATCGGCGGCAAACTCCCGGTACACAGGGATCAAATTCGCCGACCCGGCCGCCAACTCGCGGAACTCCGCCAGAGAGGGGGCGTAGGCGGTTTCTGTTGTAAGCATAAATCCTCCGAGAAAGGATGAATGAGGAATGCTGAATGCTAAATAGCGCTCCTCATTCATCCTTCATCATTCATCAT
>CAYONK010000389.1:0-5090 GCA_964405285.1 uncultured Ardenticatenaceae bacterium | reverse complement strand
GAGTCGCCGTAGTCGTTGGCCAGGTTGGAGAGAATTTGCAGGAAAACGGCCGTTAACACGCACAACAATGTCACCAGCCAGCTAAAACGGCCGTCGGCAGCGGCCAGAAAGCCACCCATGATGCTGCTGGCGACCGCCAGCGGCAGCGTGCGCGGCCGCATAGCGGCCAGCCAGGCCCCAACGGGCGTGGGTTGTGATGGGTTTTTGGGCATGAGGAGGTGGTGGCGAGAACGGCCGTTTTTACCGGCTGCCCGACTAGATCACCGTTCCATCGCGGATCACGCCATTCTTCGGCACGATCACAATACCGTCGCGGGCGACCCAGTTATCTCCTTCGGAATCTGGCCGATTCGGGATGTCGCGGATGTGGACGTTGGCTCCAATCCGGGCGTTTTTGTCTACGATGGCCCGCTCAATGAGCGAGTTAGCCCCAATGCCAATGTCCGGGATGCCTTTTAGCCGGTTTTCCTTTTGATCCTGGTCTGTCTCGTAATAGTCCGCGCCCATCAGGACTGTAGATTTGATCACTGCCTCGGCCCCGATGATGCTGCGCAAACCGACCACTGAATGGCTGATTGCGGCGTTGTGAATACGGCAGCCATCGGTCAGCAGCACATTATCCAGGTGCGCCCCATGCACCTCGGAGGCGGGTAAGAAGCGGGCGTGGGTATAGATGGGATGCTCGGCGTCGTAGAAATCGAAGGGGGCGTCTGGACTGGTCATTTGCAAATTCACCTCATAGAAGCGGCGAATCGTCCCGATGTCTTCCCAGTAGCCATCGAAGATGTATCCCATGACGCGCTTATCCACCATCGAAGCTGGGATCAGGTCGCGGCCGAAATCATCGCCCGGTTTGTCCAGCAACTCATATAACACCTCGGTAGCGAAGACGTAAATGCCCATGGAGGCCATGTAGGGCTTGTCGGAATCGTCGCGGCTTTGTAGGGCGTCCAGTTCGGCCGCCTTTTGCGGTTTTTCGGTGAACTGGACGATCTGCCCGTCGCTGGCCAGTTTGAGGATGCCAAGTGAAGGGGCGGAACGGCGATCTACCGGCTGCACAGCGATGGTAATATCGGATTCGCTGTCTACGTGGAACTGGACGAATTTGCGGTAGTTCATGCGGTAGAGGTGGTCACCGGCCAGGATGAGGACGTATTTGGCCCCGGCCTGGCGGATTTCGATGAGCTGCTTGCGCACGGCGTCGGCCGTTCCCTGATACCAATCAACGCTTGTCGGGGTTTGTTCGGCCGCCAAAATTTGCACCCAACCGGGGGTGAAGATGTCGCGGTTGTAGGTGCTGTAGATGTGGCGATGGAGGGACGCGGAGTTGAATTGGGTGAGGATGGCGATCTTTTCGATACCGGCGTGGAAGCAGTTGCTCATGGGGATGTCTATGAGGCGATATTTACCGGCCAGAGGCACGGCCGGTTTGGAGCGTTCGACAGTCAGCGGGTAGAGTCTGGCCCCTCGGCCGCCGCCTAAGATGATCGCTATTACGTCTTGCATTCGCATAGTCTGTTCCCCTCATGATTGGCTGGACAACATTCTAACAGCTAACAGCTAACAGCTAACAGTTAACTGTTAGCAGGCGGTCCAGTGTGTGGTTATTAAAATGGGCTGTTGGTGTTGATGTTGCGCCGGTTGAACTTGGGCTGATTTTACGCGCAACGTTGAGACTATTAAAGCAGATAACGGCCGTTTTTGCCAGTTGGTTTATTGTTGGTTCATAGTTGGTTAGTTGGTCAGTTGGTAGGTTGGTTGGTTGGCTGATGAGGCCCAACCAACCCAACCAACCCTGCCACCCCCAATTGGCAGGAACCGGTGGGCGTGTTATCATCCCCGCCGCAATAGGAGACTATTATGAGCCGAGTCATTAACCTGAACGACCCGACGAAAATCCGCAACCAGAACCGGCGGGCCATCGCCGAAATTTTGCGCCACCTGAGCCTGAAGCCGACGATGGACGCCGAAGCGCAAGACATGGCCGCCACGCTGGTCTTTTTGCTGCGCGAGATTGACGCCGGGGTGAAGACGACGATTGAAGCGTGGGAGAAGCGGGGCTATTGGATGAAGGCGGAGCGCTTTTTGCGCGATTGGGAGTGGGTGACGGAAACGGCCGTTAACATCGAAGACGTCATCCGCCATGAAGCCTGGGACCTGCTGCCGGAACTGCTGGCCGACCTCTTCCCCCGCTTTGCCGACATCCAACTGAAGACGATGACCCGTAAAGCGGACCTCTGGCAGGGCAATTACCAAAAGTTATTGGCCTCGGAGCCGAGTGCGCTGCCCTGGTAGGAATGCTGAATGAGGAATGCTGAATGATGAAGGGGGTAAGGCGTGCTTGGTTTTGGCGGATGTGGGTGTTGGGAGTGGGGGGGATAACGGCCGTTTTCCTCACCAGTTGCGCCGCCAGCCAGTCAGAACCGGTTGCCCTGGTCATTACTCCGGCATCTGTGGCGACGGTTCCACCCACGCCAACACTGGCCCTCTCGCCCAGCGCGGAGCCGCACCCGCCGACGCCGCAAATCTTCCCCAGCGCCACGCCCGCCCCGACGCAAACGCCAACGCCGACAACGGAAGCCATCGAGACGCCGCTGTTCACCCCCACCGCCACGCCCACCATCACCCCCACCCCGTGCGCCGAACCTGGAAGGGTGGAGCGCGGCTTCTTCCCCAGCGACATCGCCGGGGAGACCTCCTACCAGGTTTACCTGCCACCTTGTTATGGACTGGACGGCCGTCTTTACCCCACGCTCTACATGCTGGCGGGCAACACCTATACCGACGCCCTTTGGCTCCAGTTGGGGCTGCACACGGCAGCGGAGGAGGGGATACAAGACGGCCGTTATCCCCCCATCCTCATCGTCATGCCCTACAGCGGCGAGACCGCCCTCTACACCTCCGGCGGCCCTCGCTCCTACGAAACCGTCATCCTCTACGATCTGACTAGCTTTATTGAAGCCAACTACTGCGCCAGCCCCGACCCGCAGTTCCGCGCCCTGGGCGGCGTCTCACGCGGCGGCTACTGGGCGCTCAACATCGCCTTCCGCCACCCCGATGCCTTCGTCAGCGTCGGCGGCCACAGCGCCGCCCTGCTGGATGAATTCGCTCGGCCGGACGTGAACCCGCAGTACACCGCCCTCAGCAACGATTTAGGCGATTTACGCATCTACCTCGACATCGGTGACAATGACTGGGTGCGGGCCAACACCATCCAACTGCACGAAGATATGGTCGCGGCCGGCGTCCCCCACGACTGGTTCCTCAATGAAGGCAGCCACGAAGAGCCTTACTGGGCCGCCCGCGTCCACGACTATCTGGCCTGGTACACGGAACCCTGGCAAGCGGTAGGGCGAGACCTGCCGTCTTGCGACGTAATCCGTGAACCGTGATCGGAATGCGGAATGCGGAATGCGGAATGCGGAATGCGGAAGGCGGAAGGCGGAAGGCGGAAGGCGGCTTACGGCTTACGGCGGCTGAACCAGATGAGCAGGCCGAAGATGAGGGCGTACAGCCCCAGCCAGAGCAGCACTTTCAGGGAACGACCGGGGACGAGCATGGCGATGAGGCCGAAAACGGCCGTTATCCCATAATACCCCAACACAATCCGCCGCGTACCCAACCCCCGGTCCGCCAGCCGAAAATGGAGATGGTCGCGTCCCCCTTGCAGCGGGCTGCGCCCCGCCCGCCAACGGCTGATCACCAGCCACGCCCCATCCAAAATCGGGATCGCCAACACCAACAACGCCGTAGACAGCTTCGCCGGAGACAAAATCGAAAGCGTCGCCATCTGATAACCCAACAAATACGCTCCGCCCGTCCCCAAAAAAATCCGCGCCGGGGCAAAATTAAAGGGCAAAAAGCCCAACAACGCCCCCGCCAAAATCAACGGGAAAAGCGCCACCGTCACCTGCCCCAGGTGATAACTGTGCCAGGCAAAAAGCAGCGCGGCGATGGCGCAGACACCCGCCGCCAACCCATCCAGCCCATCCAGCCAATTCACCGCGTTAATCATCCCCATCAGCCAAAGCAGCGTCAGCAGCAAGGCCAACGGCCGCCAGACCCACACCAGCCCCGTCGCCGCCTCATAGGTGAACAGCCAGGAGAGTGGCGGCGTCTGCCACACCCCCGGCCAGGGCAGCGGATTGCTGAACACCTCAATAAAGATGATATGGCTCATGGCGATGGCTGCCCCCACCCCCTGAATGGCGAACTGCGGCAGCGGCTTTAGCTCCCAGCGGTCGTCAACAAAGCCGCCCAGAGCCATCACCAGCGTGCCCAAGATCACCCCACGCAGGCGCAGGGCGTCATTCGCATCCGATGGGGGGAGCAGCCAATAGACCAGCCCCACGCCCGCCAAAAAAGCGAGCAGCAGCGGCAGCCCGCCCAACTTCGGCACGTCGCCGCTGTGTCGTCGCCGCCCGCCCGGCCGGGCCACAACGCCCCACCGCACCGCCCAACGCGCTGTCAACGGCGTCAGCAGCGCCGCAGCCAGAAAAGAGGCGACAAAAACAAGAACAGGAATCATACGACGCGCGTCAACAATCAACAGTTAACAGTGAACAGTTAACTGTTTACTGTTACTCATCCCGTGCCAAACTGCCGGTCGCCCGCATCGCCCAGGCCGGGCAGGATGAAGCCAACGTCGTTGAGCGCCTGGTCCACTTTGGCGATATGGATTGGCACGTCGGGATGGGCCGCTTGCAGCATCTCAATACCCTGTGGTGAAGCCAGGATGCCGACGAATTTAATCCGCCGCGCCCCCCATTTCTTTAAGATGTCTACGGTGGCAACAGCCGAGCCGCCGGTCGCCAACATTGGGTCCAACACCAGGCAAACTTCGGCCGTGGGCGAGGTCGGCAGTTTGTTGTAGTAGGAGACCGGCTTCAGCGTTTTCTCGTCGCGGTAAAGGCCGATGTGCCAGCACTCTGCGCCGGGCATCATCTCCCAGATGCCGTCCACCATGCCCAGCCCCGCCCGCAGCACCGGGACCAGGCCGACTTTTTCCGCCAGGTCATGGCCAACGGCCGTTGCCAGCGGCGTCTCCACATCCATCTCCCGCACAGCTAAATCGGCCGTTGCCTCATAAC
>CAYONK010000388.1:0-5113 GCA_964405285.1 uncultured Ardenticatenaceae bacterium | reverse complement strand
CTTCCACGTCATGGACGTGAATGGGGAAATGGGGGGTGATGCCCTGGCGAAATTGCCAGTAGCCGTCGGTGAATTTCATGTTGATTTCCTTAAGGTGTAGAGGCGCTGCCGGGCCACGTCTCTACGATGATGTTTATTTTGAGGCCCCAGCCATAATGCCTTTGGTCAATGTCCGCTGGAAGAGGAAGAAAAAGATGAGCGCCGGGACCACCCCTAAGAAGGCGGCCGCGCTTTGTGTGGTGATCACCATGCCTCGCTCGCCACGCGCCAACGCCATGGCAATGGGCACGGTCTGATTGGCGTTAGAAATCAGGAAAACAAGCGGCAGGAAGAAGTCGTTCCACGTCCAGATGAAAAAGAAGACGAATAACACGGAAATAGTGGGCATATTCAGCGGCACGATAATGCGAAACAGCAATTGCAGTTTGTTGCAGCCATCCAGCCGGGCCGATTCCAACAAATCTCTGTTGAAAGAGCGGAAGACAGAGGTGAGCAGATATGTGCCAAAGGCGGTATGCAAAGCGGCTGTGATGACGATGACGCCCAGGCGTGTGTTGTAGAGGCCAATTTCCTTGAAGAGATAGTAAAGTGGGTAGACCAATGATTCGACCGGTAGAGTCATCGCCATGAGGAAAAAGAGCAGGTAGAAAGTGCGCCCCTTGATCTTACCAATGCCAATGGCGTAGGCGTTAAACAGGGAGAGGAATACGGCTAAAACGGCCGTTCCCACACTAATCACCAAACTATTCACCAGCTTCGTCGAATAATCAGTCTTGACCCACGTCTCCCTGATAGCCCCAAAATTCAGGCTTTCCGGCAAACTAAACGGCCCATTCGCCAGATACTCCGTCTCCGTCTTAAACGAATTGATAGCGATCATAAAAAACGGAAACAGCATCAGCGCCAGAAAAAACAACAAGGCAAACAAACTCAGATACTTCGTGATAAAACCGGACACAGCCGCATTTCTTCGCTCCGCTTGCAGCGCACCAAGTTCGCCCATACCTCAATCCTCCTGCCGCTCCTGAACCTGAATAAAGAGATACGTAAAGGCTAAGACAATCATCGTCAACACCGTGGCCATGGTGGAGCCGTAGCCCACATCCGACCGCTCAAAGAAATTCTTCCAGGCAAAATAGGAAGCCACCGTCGTGGCGTTGCCCGGCCCGCCGCTGGTCATCGCGTAAATCGGGCCAAACGTCTTGAGCGACGCAATGATCGTCGTCAGAACCACAACCGCGATCTCCGGCCGAATCAAATGAATGGTGATATGGATAAACGTCTGAAACCAGTTGGCCCCATCCATCTTTGCCGCCTCGTAAATTTGCGGATCAACACGCTGCAAGCCAGACATGAAGATGACCAATGGATAGCCAATCTGAAACCAAATCAGCATCATCATCACCGAGGGCAAAGCCAGTTTCGCATCGCCCAGCCAGTTTTGCGTGAGATTCTCCAGGCCGACACTGCTCAGAAACCAGTTCAACGCGCCCCAATTCGGCTGGTAAATCCATTTCCAGACAATGGCCGCCACCACCACCGGCACAATTTGCGGCAAATAAAAACCAGCGCGAAAAAAACTAGACCATCTGGACCCCAAGCGGTTATGAACGTAGTCAAACAGCACGACAGCAAGCAGCAAGCCAATGATGGTGGGCACAACAGTCATCGCAATAATCAGATAGAGATTATTCTTAAACGACATCCAAAAGATGCTGTCCCCCATCGCCCGCCGATAATTATCCAGGCCAATCCAATCAGGCGTGCCAATCCCCTGCCACTTCGTAAAACTCAAGCCAATGTTGGCCAGAAACGGCAGAATGATCAGGAAGAGGAAGATGGAAATGCCAGGGATTAAGAAGTAGCCATAGCCGGATTCCCGGAACGGTTTTGTCTGTTTGGCGCATTCTTGCTTACTGGCCTGGCTTGCCGCTTGCCAATCCGTTGTCATGATAGTTCTCCTGGAAGGGCAGCGTTCCCTTTGAACGCCGCCCTCCCGGTGTACCAGTGGACCGAAATCCGAAATCCGAAATCCGAAGTCCGAAAACGGTCTCCACGTTATTCGAGAGACGCTTTGTATTCCTGCCAGGGACCGGCGATCTGAGCCAGGAACTGCTCTGGCGTAATGGAACCGGCGATCAACTGCTGCAAACTGCCGCCTAACACATCCATATACCCAGGCGCAGGCCAATCCGGGTAAAAGGCCAGGCCGTCGTTGGCCACAATAGCGGCAAACGCTTCGTTCAGCTCGCGACTCTTCTCATCTTCAATTTGCGACACGTCTGCATTGACGGGGATGCCCCCGACGTTGGCCATATAAGTCTGCACCTCCTGGCTCAGCGTGAACGCCAGGAATTCATAGGCCAGGTCTTTGTTTCGCGCATTTTGCGGCACAACCAGGAGGTTGCCACCGGAACCGGTGTTGTAAGTCTTGCCGGGCAGCAAGAAGATACCCCATTCAAACCCCGTGATTTGTTCCTGGAAGCTGCCAAACATCCAACTACCGGTGAGGATCATGGGATATTGACCCTGGGCGAAAGCGGCCGTCGCATCATCCTGGATCACGCCATTGGCGTTGTTGCCGTAATATCCTTTGGCAATGTGTTCGGCGAATTTCTCAGCGCCAAAGGTGAATTCCGGCCCCTGGAAATCCACGTCGTCCTTAAAGAGTTGGTACGCTTCAATCAAGTCGCGGTCCGCTTCGTAAAGGACCAACTCGTAGAAGTTTTGCGTTTGCGGCCAGACGCTGGAAGCGCCTAAAGCAATGGGCGTCACCCCGGCCTCCACAAAGGTGTCGGCTACTGCCTCAAATTCCGCCAGGGTGGTGGGGATTTCCAGGCCATATTCGGCGAACACGTCCTTGTTGTAATAGACCATCACAAACTCGCCGTAGGTGGTGATGCCATACAGCGGGCCGCTGCCCATGACGCCGCGCTCGTCGTAACGGGCGGTGGTTTGCAGGCTGGTCCCCAACAAATCATCCCAACCTCGTTCAGCGGCAACATTGGTCAGATCGGTGAGTAGCCCTTGTCTGGCGTATAAACCGGCGGTCGCATTGCCTTTATTGATCTCCATGACGTCGGGCACGTCATTGGTGTTGAGGATCATCTGCGCCGTTTGCTGGATTTGCTCGAAGGTCTTGAGTTCAAACTCAATGGTTACGTCGGGGTTTGCTGCCTGGAAATCTTCCATCGCTTTGCCCCAGGCTGCGCCGATGGCGTTATCGGCCGGTTCGTAATGCCAGATTTTGAGTACCCGGCTCCCTTGCGCTGGAACTGCTGGAGCCGCTGGCTCTGCGGTAGCGGCTCCGCTTTGGGCTGTGTCAGAAGTGGTGGTAGTCTCTGCGGGGGTGCTGCTCTGGCAGGCAGCCAGCGCCAACAGCAGGACGATAATCAGGGTGAAGGGTAATGTTTTTGATAATTGGGATTTCATCTTGGTTCTCCTTTTCATTTGAGTTTTTGCTACATGGATATTTTTCATTTGGGTAAAACGAAACAGGCATCTTGTCTACGATAATGACCTCCTTGATTAAAGCGCGTTGGACAACTGTTTATAAACCCTGCTTTCGTTTCCATCTCTTTGCCCATACTCAAATATCAGGAGAGACGTTACAATAACAAACGTGGAGCAGGGTTGTATTTCTCTCTGTGAGAAATGCTTTCCCAATGACTTCACTGATTCCGGGGATACTGGTTTACTTGGCGGTAGGCAGTATCCTCATCTTTTCTAAAATCCCGGGCACTGGCGAATTTTGAATTTCAGTTGAGCTTAGAGACGTTGGATTGTAACGTCTCTACCAGTGTTGAATCTCAATAACGCCAGACTCCTGTAAAATCCTTCAGGGTTTCGTTGGGCCTTGTGAACGATCTGGCTCAATGTCCCAGAGAGGGTCGGGTTTTAGGGCACACTCCCGTACTTTGCCTGACAACCAGTTCGCAAGGGACCAACGCCTCCGAAAAATCTTTTTTTTGACCATCCAATTGTTGAATGAGCATCTCGGTGCTGAGTCGCGCCAGCTCATAAGCGGGCGCTTCGGCTGCGGTAAGGGGCGGGGTTATCATCTCTGCTACCTGCGCTGAAGAGACGATGGCCACGATGGAAAAATCATCCGGGATGCGCCAGCCTCTGTCCCTGATAGCGCGCACAATGCCTGGCACTGTCTGATCATTCATGACAATGATGGCGGTCAGTTCCGGGTCTTCGAGCAGCATATCGTTGACAGCCGCATACCCTGCATCAGCCCGTGAATCACAAAACCGCGTCACGCCGTGCAAATTGCGGGTGGCAACTGCTTCCAGGAAATGCCGCCGGGTCCGCACCGCCGGGCCATACCCTGCCTCAAACTCCTCTTGCGCGTGGTTCAAAAAGGCAATGTGCGTATGCCCCAACTCCTGCAAGTGCTTGATCCCGCCTTGCATGGTCTGACCAAAATTGATGTCTACATGGTTGATGTGGCTGTTGTCGGCGCAGCGCCCGATCATGGTAAAGGGGAAATTGATCTCTTGCAGCAGTTGCACACGCTCATCCTGCTCATGAATTTCCATGAGGACGACGCCATCTACCAGTCCCTGCTGCATGAACTGCCGTAACTCATCCGGATCCCGAATTTCTGTGGACCAAAGTACCAGGTGGTAATTGTGGTCTCGCGCCGTTTGGCTTGCTCCAATGACAAACTCTAATTCCGTCAGGCCGAGGCCACGTTTTGGGGTGGGGAGGAGCAAGGCGATGATCCGGCTTCGTTTGCTGGCCAACCCGCGCGCCAGAGCGTTGGGCTGGTAGCCCAGCTCTTCCATGGCGGTAAAGATTCGCTGGCGTGTTTCTTCCGAGATAGGGCGAGTGCCATTAATGGCATAGGAGACTGTGCTGAGAGCAACACCCGCTTGTTTTGCAACATCTTGCATTGTGGTCATAACGTCTTTATCCGGTATAGCTCAACGATTCAGATTGTTTATCGAAGCGCATAGTCGAATCGCTTCGATAACTGTAGCATATTGCTGCCTTAAATGTCAATACGTCCTGGTAGATGAATTCCAGAACATCAACCACGCCCAGACCTGCGTCCAGACCCGCTGCCAGACACAACGCCTGCAACTGCGCCAGATGACCGGGGCGA
>CAYONK010000387.1:0-5135 GCA_964405285.1 uncultured Ardenticatenaceae bacterium | reverse complement strand
CACAAGGGACAACGGCCGTTATCCCCCCATTTCTCTCTCCACTCCCACCCCACCCCAGAAATCCGCATCCAAAACGAAGCCGACTACGCCAGCCTGACCAGCGGCAGCCTGAGCGCCCGCGTGGACAAGGGGGAAAATTGGCGGGTGGATTACCTGGCTGGCGAGCAGCTGCTTACCTATAGCGGTTGGCGCGGTATGGGATACGTGGACACGGAGAACGGCCGTTACATCCACGAACAGCTCAACCTCGGCGTCGGCGAATGCGTCTATGGCCTGGGCGAGCGCTTCACCCCTTTCGTCAAAAACGGCCAGGTGGTAGACCTCTGGCACGAAGATGGCGGCACCAGCAGCGAACAGGCGTATAAAAACGTCCCCTTCTACCTCACCAATCGCGGCTACGGCGTCTTCATCAACCACCCGGAACTCGTCTCGCTAGAAGTCGCCTCAGAGAAAGTAGAGCGGGTGCAGTTCAGCGTCGCCGGAGAGACGCTCGACTACTTCATCATCAACGGACCCACGCCCAAAGAAGTCCTCAACCGCTACACCACCCTCACCGGGCGGCCCGCCTTGCCACCCGCCTGGTCCTTTGGCCTCTGGCTCTCCACCTCCTTCACCACTGACTATGACGAAGCTACCGTCACCAGCTTTGTGCAAGGCATGGCCGACCGCGCCCTGCCGCTGCACGTATTTCACTTCGACTGCTTTTGGATGAAAGAATTTCACTGGACAAATTTGGAATGGGACGGCCGCGTCTTTCCTGACCCCGAAGGGATGTTACGACGGCTCAAAGAGCGCGGGCTGCGCATTTGTCTCTGGATCAATCCATACATTGCCCAGCGCTCCGCTCTATTCGATGAAGGCATGGCGCACGGTTATCTGGTCAAACGGCCGGATGGCAGCGTCTGGCAATGGGATCGCTGGCAGGCGGGCATGGGGTTGGTAGACTTTACCAATCCAGCCGCCTGCCGCTGGTTCAACGACAAGCTGCGCCGGTTGCTGGCGATGGGCGTAGACAGCTTTAAGACCGATTTCGGTGAGCGCATCCCCACCGATGTGGTGTACCACGACGGTTCCGACCCGGTGAAAATGCACAACTTCTACACCCAACTTTACAATCAGACCGTTTTCCGCCTGTTGGAAGAGGAGCGTGGGTTGGGCGAGGCGGTGTTATTTGCTCGTTCGGCCACAGCCGGGGGACAGCAGTTCCCGGTGCATTGGGGTGGCGATTGCACGGCAACGTTTGAATCTATGGCCGAAAGTTTACGTGGCGGGTTGTCGTTGGCGATGTCCGGCTTTGGTTTTTGGAGCCACGATATTGGCGGATTTGAGCAAACGGCCGTTGCCGACGTCTACAAACGGTGGTGCGCCTTTGGCCTGCTCTCGTCGCACAGCCGCCTGCACGGCAGCAGTTCCTACCGCGTGCCCTGGTTCTACGATGAGGAAGCGGTGGAGGTGCTGCGGCACTTTACCCAGCTAAAGTGCCGCCTGATGCCCTATTTGTTTGGCGCGGCCGTGCAAGCTTACCAGACCGGCGCGCCGGTGATGCGGGCCATGATGCTGGAGTATCCCGACGATCCCGGCTGCGACTATCTGGACCGGCAATATATGCTGGGAGATGCGCTGCTGGTGGCCCCGGTATTCCGCTACGACCATAGGGTGGACTATTACTTGCCGGCCGGCCGCTGGACCCATTTCCTGACCGGGGAAGTCGTCGAAGGTGGCGGTTGGCGGCGCGGCGTGTATGACTTTTTCAGCCTGCCGCTCTTTGCCCGCCCCAACAGCATCATCCCGGTGGGAGCCAACGAGAACCGCCCGGATTATGATTTTGCTGACGGAGTGACATTCCACGTGTTTGAGTTGGCGGAGGAAACGGCCGTTTCTCGCGCCGTCCCCACACTGCAAGGCCAGCCAGACATAGCGCTGCACGTCCGCCGTGAGGGCGATACCCTGCACATCCAGGCTGAGGGGGCGATGAAGCCCTGGCAAGTGTTGTTGCGCGGGGTAACGGCCGTTGCCGCCCTCAGCGGGGGCGCGACCGAACCCCACGCACAAGGCATTTTGCTACAACCGGCCACCGGCAGCCATGCGCTGACCGTTCAACTGCTGTAGCGCAGCCCGCGTTTTACTTTCTCATAAGGCTTCGCCGGGAGCGCTCCAGCCGTAGGGAAGCGCCGTTTTCCTACGACCGGAGCGCCGGTTGTCCGGCGTTGCTGAGAATCACCTGCGGTTCGCCGCCAGCGGCAGGCAGTTGCACAATGTGGCGCTGGGGCATAAAGGCTTGCAGCCCAGCTTCGCTGATGGCGTCATCTTGGGCCGCGGCAAACAGCGGGCGATCATTTTCTACCAGGACAAAGAGCAGGTCGCCAACGGCCGTTTCCGTCACCCCGGCATACGCATGATCCTCAGGGCCAAACAGCAGCCGCGTCTCACCGCTCCCATCAGGCTGAATGCGCCATAGGGCTGCTTCAAAAAAGCCAAAATACAGCCCCCTGTCTACGACATCTTCCCGCGCCAACTGATTGCGCTCCGTATAGTACAGGCTACCGCTCACCGGACCGACAAACACCAGTTCCACTTTGGCGCTGGTGGGGATGACGGTCACCTCCAGGGAGTCCGGCGTGCCGGTAAGTAGCTGGTTGTTCTCCGGGTCTTCTCGTTCCCAGGCGTAGCCGGTGGCCGCATACCAGCGATCACCGCTGGCGTTTAGCACCAGGTTGCGCAGCGGCTGTGTGAAAGCGGGCAGTTCCGTAGCGGTGGTCATGTCGAACCGGCCGATGCCGATGTTGGTGCAATCCCGGTTGAAGAGCAAGATGTTTTGCGCGCTCCATTCCAGCACGCCCATCCGGTAGCCATAGGAAGTTCCCCCTTCATTTTCATAGAGAACTTCACTGGGAGAACGGCCGCCGCCGCCGCAGCCATCGCCGGGACTGATCCAGGAACCGACCCGCTCTGGCGTTCCCAGACTGCCATCCGCAGCGATGGCTACCGTCCACACGTCAACCTCCCGAAAGGTGTCGGTTTCCTTCATGTAGACGATGGTGCGGCTATCTGGCGACCAACCGCCGGGGCGCGAGAAGGCAACGTCTTCGATGAGCTGCACATTTCCCTGCCGGTCGCTGACGCGCAGGCTCTTGCTGCTGCCGTCATAGTAGTAATAGAGCAGATGTTGGCCATCAGGCGACCATTTAAGGTAGGTCAGGGCGCAATAGCTGTCTTCTGGGCAGGGTTCGGTGTGAACGGGTACAGTTTCGCCATCGGGCAGGCGGCGGATGAAGATCTGCTCATCTTGTACGTAGGCGATGGCTTCGGCGGCAACGGCCGTTAAGCGATCAACTCTCTCGCCCGCGGGTAGCTCTGGCAAGATGGCGGGTTCGGGGGAAACGGCCGTTTCCTCCGCCACTTCAGGCGATGGCTCAGTCACCGGTTCCGTCGCAACGCCAGTGGCGCAGCCGGCAACCGCAAATAAGCAAAGCAAAAGCAAAACGTTCAGCAAAAGGTGTTTCATTCTGGACTCTCCTCGTATGAGACTCTTTTCATTCATGATTAAGATGGTTCGCCGCCCACTGTTCAAGCAGCGTGAGAGTACAATAAAACAACGGCCGTTTGTCAGTCGTTTGTTACACCGTTTGAATTGATACCAAATGAAAATGGGGAAAATGAGCGTGATTATTGCCGGATAAGGTCATCCAGTTACACTGCTCAACCGGTGGGTGGGAGGCCTATGTCATTCGAGAAATGCTTCATGGTTGTTGCCCTTCATGGACATATCCGGGCCGCTGGCGGCGACGGCCGTTTAGCCACTCCCCAACCCAGGTATACCGCACCAGCCAATGATAGCTGGCTATCGTCACAACAAAGGTGGCGCTATTGATGAACAGCAGCTTAGCAACCAGTGAATCCCAATTCGACACCCATACCTGAAACGCCACCACCACCGGCAAATGGATGATGTAAACCCAGTAGGAAGAATCGGCCAGATAGCGCATGAGCGAAGATTCCCGGCTGAAAACGGCCAGAAAAAAGCCCGTCCACCCCAACACCGCCAGACTTGTCGTCAGCCCATTGGCGAACGAGGCGACCCACATCATTTGGGGGGCCGCCTCTGTTACATAGCGCTGCAATTCCAGATAAAACGCATAGCTGCTGACAAGCATACTTAACGGGACATAGAGCGCCCACCGGCGGGGCAAGATAGCCAACAGCGCCGGCCGCCGGCGCAGCCACCAACCAAAACAGAAAAACAGCCCATAGATAACCAACGCAGGCCACTCAATCGCAAAACCTTTGTCCGGCGATTCCAACGTGAAACGGGGCGTGCCGGCCAGCCAGGGCGTCAGCAACAAGGCCAACCACAACGGGGCCAACCAGCCGGAAAAGAGCGAATAGAAACCAGCGGCGAACCTCTCTCGCCACGCCGCCGCCCGGTCGCCCAACAATGCCAGAGCAACGGAACGCGCGGCCACAAACAAGATGATGATCAGGGCCAGGTAATAGAGAAACCAGAGATGGGCGGGCGTGATCAAGGGCCACGACTCCAGACGAATACCGCCGATAACCAGGTCCAGTAAGCGCGCGCCTTCGGCCTCTGGCGGCAATTGCAGCCAGCCTGTCTTTAGCCCGCCCCGCACCCAGGGTAGCCCAATCAAGATTTTGATGGGATACATCAGCAGAATGAAGACCACGCCGATCCGCATCGTCCGGTCACGCAGATAAGGGACGACCCCGCGTTTGTCAATCGTCAGAGCGGCGAAAAACCCGGCCAGCATAAAGAAGACCTGCATCCGAAAGTTGTGAGAGTAGTGGACCAGCCACCAGAGAGGTAAAGACGGCTCAACCGTACCTACGCCCCAGTCGCCCGGCAGCATGACATAGGCCAACGTGGAGTGGAAAACAACGCCCAGCAGCAAAGCCGACGCCCGCAGCGCGTCCAGAGCATGAACTCTTTCGCTGGAGGGGTTGGTAGTGGAAGCGGTATTGGTCATCATTTCGTCAGGCCAGATTGTAGCGGTCAATCTTAATTAGACCAGAAGATAAGAACAACAGTAATTCTCAATTTGGGCTTGGCATTGGCGTTCTTCTACCCTGTTCACGCGCAATTGTCATGCTGAGCGAAGCGAAGCATCCCTACGGCCCCG
>CAYONK010000386.1:0-5145 GCA_964405285.1 uncultured Ardenticatenaceae bacterium | reverse complement strand
ATTCCGTTTGTCAGCCATCTGACTGTTAAGCGTTTCCAGCAAGTCTTAGCTGATACATCTGCTTTGAAAGTGGTTAGATCTGAGTTGTTGCCACCGAATTGGCGCAAAGCCTCTGCTATCAGTCAGTCTATGGCATTTTTAAACCGCGTTGGCGGTCTGCAAGAGATACTGACTGCTAAAGCAGTGTTTGTGATAAAAAAATTAGGCGATTGAGTAATAATGAATCCGGTGTTCACTAAAGCATTACGTAAGTTGTATTATCAATTGTTTTCAGACTACGCCTTGTATCAAGGAGTACCTCTTCCAGACAAACGGTTGCGGACAGGTGGGTGTGAATTTAAGGACGATGCCTACTTTTATCAATCAGCGCAGACCGAAGCGCAACGCATTATCAGTCATTTTGGTTATAGTGAAGGGCAGAAGTTACTTGACATCGGTTGCGGTTTCGGCCGTTTAGCAATTGGCTTTTTAATCCAACCGAAGCATGTTTTTTACTTGGGATTGGATGTCAATAAATTTGCGGTTGATTGGTGCCAAAGGCATATTGAGAAGCAGCATGAAGGCTTTTATTTCATGCATCTTAACGTACGGAATGAGCGATATTATGCAGAAGGGCAAGCGATAGATTCGAACTTCCGGTTTCCGATAGCGGACCAAGAATTTGATATAGCTTATCTGTATTCAGTTTTTTCTCACATGGTATCTGAAGATATCGGGGGTTATTTGCGTGATTTACACCGTATTTTGAAGCCTGAAGGACGCCTTTTTTTTACCGCGTTTGTTGAAGATGTCGTACCAGATATGACTATCAATCCGGTTGGCTACAGCGATATTGAGTGGCACTCCTCGCTTCATTGTGTGCGGTACGATCGGAAATACATGCAAAATCTGCTAACGCAAAGCGGTTTCCGGCTTGATGATTTTGTCTATGAACAAGAGACAAATGGGCAGAGTGCTTTTTACACCTCTGTGGTAGCCTGATACAGGTGGGTCGGCCTATAACCATCCACCACGCCCTAACCAACGGCCGTTCCCACCTCGCCGCCACCTCCCCTACCCCAGACCTGGACGCCCGGCTGCTCCTACAACACATCCTCCAGGTCGGCCACAGCTACTTGGTGGCCCACGACGATGAGCGGCTAACGGCCGTTCAACAGCAACAATACGACGCCTACCTCCAACGCGCCGCCCAGGCAGAACCCATCCCCTACATCATCGGCCACGCCCCCTTCTTCGGGCTAGACCTTCGCGTCAACCCAGCCGTCCTCATCCCCCGGCCGGAAACGGAGCAGTTGGTCGAGCTGGCGCTTCGCTTCGCCAGGCCGCTCGCCGCGCCACGCATCGCCGACGTGGGGACCGGCAGTGGCTGCATTCCCATCGCCCTGGCCCGCCATCTGCCCCAGGCCCACATCCAGGCCAGCGACATCTCTGCTGAAGCGTTGGCGATTGCCAAACAAAATGGCGCTGCGCTCGCCCCCAGCCGCATCACCTTTCACCTCGGCCACCTCCTGGACCCCATCGCCCCGCCCCTGGACCTGATCACCGCCAACCTCCCCTACGTGACAGATGGCGAGTGGACGATGCTTGACGATGGGGTAAAATTATACGAACCGGCGCTCGCCCTGCGCGGCGGACCAGAAGGTCTGGACCTGATCCGGCAGCTTCTGGCCCAGGCCCGCGGCAAACTTGTCCCAGGCGGATGGATGATTCTGGAAATAGGCTGGCGGCAAGGAGCCTCTGCCCGCACACTGGCCGAACGCTTTTTTCCAACGGCCGTTATCCAAGTGCAGCCTGATTTCGCCGGTCACGACCGTTTTCTGGTCATCCAAACGAGACAAGAGTGACAAACTCATGAGCAGTGGAGATTGGGGAGTGACAACCCAAACAAACTTTTTAGCAGAGCAGCCGACGCGCTACGTATCGGCCATTGATCCAGAAGCTATCGCGGAAACGGCCGTTGCCCTCCAGCAAGGCCAACTCGTCGTTTTCCCCACCGACACCGTCTACGGCGTCGGCGTCCACGCCTGGAACGATACTGCCATTCGCCAACTGTATGCGGTGAAACAACGGCCGTTGGACAAAGGTATCCCCATCCTCCTGGCCGACCCCGAAGACCTGGCCAAAGTGACCGTCCACATCCCGCCACAGGCCCAGGCCCACATCGAACAATTTTGGCCCGGCCCGCTCACCATCATCGTACCCAAGCATCCATCGCTGCCCCCTTCCATCTCGCCCAACGAAGGTATCGCCCTGCGCGTCCCGGACCATCCCGTCGCCCGCGCTCTCATCCGCGCCGCCGGGGGGGCCTTGGCCACCAGCAGCGCCAACCTCTCCGACCACCCGCCCGCCTTAAACGGTCGAGAGGCCCTAACCGAATTAGGCGGCCTGGTCGCTGTCATCTTGGATGATGGACAAACACCGGGCGACCGTCCCTCCACCATTATCAGCTATCTTGGCCCGGAGCCGGTTATCGTGCGGCAAGGCCCCATCCCCGCCTCTGCCCTCAATATCGCCCCGCCCGGACAGGCTGAATCGTGAGCCAGCTATTTCTTCCCCTGGCCCTGGCCTTTGTCGGTCTGATCTTAGCCTTCGCCACCTATCGTGATATTCGCCGCGGCGGCGCCCGCTTTTACACGCTGGAGCGCGAAGCGATTTTGCGCCGCGCCAGTTTCACCCTGATGATCAGCGTGGCCTGTTTCCTGGGAGCCGTCGGTTTCTTTGCCTACACGTTTCAACGCGCCCAAGAACAGGCAGCCCCGGTAGTTGAAGGTCAGGCCGAAGGGAGCAGCAATGATGAACCCTCGCTAGAACTGGAAACAATCCCACCGACGCCAACGATCACGCCGACTGTAGACCTGGAGCTTGTTTTGCCTACGCCAACGGCGACGCCTATCGTCTGCCGCGCGGTTGTTGAAGGCACAGGCGGCAATGGCCTGAAACTTCGCACAGACCCCAACGGCGAGGAGATGGTTGTCTTGCCGGATGGCTCTATTCTGACCCTGTTCCAGGGTGAAGCGGCGCAAGAATCGGGGGGCATTATCTGGCGGAAGGTGCGGACCATCACCAATCAGGAAGGTTGGGTGGCGCAAGATTTTATCCGCATTGGCGCGCCCTGCGATTGATGGGGGAGCGGTGATCATTGGGATTGACGCCAGCCGCGCGGTGACAGCGCAGCGCACCGGCACTGAGGCGTATGCCTACTTTCTGATCCACGCGCTCATCCCCCTGGCTGCCCAACAAAACCATCGCCTGCGTCTTTACTTCAATCAGCCACCGCCACCCGCTCTTTTCCCTGAAGCGGCACACGTTGAACAAGTCATCATCCCTTTTCCCCGGCTCTGGACGCATCTCCGCCTGGCTGTTGAGTTGCATCGCCGCCCGCCGGATATTTTTTTCACCCCGGCCCACGTCATTCCACTCACCTATCGTCGTCGCAGCGCGGCGACGGTTCATGATTTGGGTTACTACTCCTTCCCGGAAGCCCATCCCCGGCGGCAGTTGGCTTATTTGCGTTGGTCTACGCGGCACAACGGCCGTTCCGCCCACACCCTCCTCGCCGATTCCCAGGCCACCAAAGAGGACCTGATCGCCCATGAAGGCGTGCCCCCGGAAAAAATTCACGTCGTCTATCCTGGCCTGGACCCGACCCTGGCTCCGGTGCGCGATGAGGCGCTGATAACGGCCGTTCTCCATAAGTACCAGATCACCCCCCCCTACTTCCTTTTCCTCAGCACCCTGCAACCGCGCAAAAACCTGGTCCGTCTCCTCCGCGCCTTCGCCGCCGCCAACCTGCCCCATCAACTTGTCCTCGCCGGCAAACCTGGCTGGCTCAGCCAACCCATCCTCGACGAAATTCACCATTCACAACTCGCCATTCACCATTCACCATTCGTCCTCCCTGGCTACATCCCCGACGCCGACAAAGCCGCCTTGCTCTCCGGCGCAACCGCCTTTCTTTACCCATCGCTGTATGAAGGGTTTGGCTTCCCCTTGTTGGAGGCGCAGGCTTGCGGCACACCGGTCCTGGCGGCCAACAGCAGTTCGCTGCCAGAGATCGCCGGAGAGTCCGCATGGTTGGTGGACCCGTTAGACCAGACGGCCATCACCGCCGCCCTGCAACGGCTGGCCGCCGACACCGCTCTGCGGCAGACGCTGATCGCCCGCGGGCTGGAGAATGTGAAACGCTTCACCTGGGAGGCAACGGCCGTTCGCGCCCTGGCTGCTTTGGTAGGCGATTAGCGAGCAGAGGTATGAGATTGAGCAATCTCTAATCTCCAGTCTCTAACCCGTCGGGAACCAAATAGCGTTTAGAACGTTGTAAGAGTAGCGGTCGGCAATTGGGCCGGCCCCGGCAGGGCAGCCCGGTCTGCCCTGCCAGATGGAACCCCGACCTGGAGGTTAGAATGATAAGACAATATGTGTTACGCAAGATGATTATCTGGAGCCTGTTGCCCGCCTGGTTCCTGGTCGCCTGCCAATCGGCCGACCAGACACCTGCAACCGCGCCATCGGACCCAGAGCAACTGCCCGGCTATCCGGCCGCCGCCCCAGCAGATGCAGAGCAACCATCCGGCTACCCGGCTGCCACGCCAGAACCGGCGCAGGCGATGCCAGCCTATCCTGGAAATGACGCCCCCGGAGGTGAAGTGCCAGAGGCGATTGAAGTTTTCCCAACCCACTCGATAAGGGTTGTGCCACCGCCCACCATCGGTGAAATTCCAACCGAGATATTGGAAACGCTGCACGCCGACGCCCGCGACCGCGCCGGGCAGCCAGGAGCTGCTATCACTGCGCTGCGCGCCGAGGCAGTAGAATGGCCCGATGGCTCGTTGGGCTGCCCGCAGCCGGACATGATGTATACGCAGGCAATTGTGCCGGGCTACTGGGTGGTTTTAGAACTTGCCGGGAAGCAGTTTGATTATCGTGTAAGCGAGCGGGGTCATTTCGTCCTCTGTGAAAACGGCGCGCCGCCTATTTCCCTCCCTTCATCTTAATTTGACATTTGCCCCTCCCTGTGGCAGAATCCCAATCGCTTATCCGCCCCTGTAGCTCAGAGGATAGAGCGTCGGCCTCCGAAGCCGGAAGCCCAGGTTCGAGTCCTGGCAGGGGCATCCCCTCCACTCCACACCCATTCACCCCAAAACC
>CAYONK010000385.1:0-5153 GCA_964405285.1 uncultured Ardenticatenaceae bacterium | reverse complement strand
CCACCCGGCGGGGCGGCACGTATTGGGAAGGGAAGTCGGGGTGGGTGTGGAGATTTTTCATAAAATGGTTATGGGGAGGGTGTTTGGTACTGCGCCATCGCTGGCAATTCTTCGTGCAAAATGCGTCGCAGCATAGATTCTGTCAAGGGTTTCTCCGCGCTCTGCGCCAGATACTCCCTCAATGCCTCATTGATCATTGTCTGGTATCCCGTCCCCGCTTTTTCTGCCCTGGCGCGGAATTCGTTTAAGATGGCGTCGTCAATATAAATCGTGATGCGCGTCTTGCCTTTGGTCGGCAAAATTGCCCCGCGCTTCCCTTTCGTAAAATCGTATTCATCCTTCATAAACCTGCACCTCTCGGCGAGTTGCTCGCCGCGCTGAAATGAGCCTGACGCTGTCCCCGCGAAATGTATAGATAACCACAAGAATCTCGCCTGCACTGCCTAATCCTATAGCTATCCACCTTTCCTCTTTGGGGTAGTCGTCTTCCTGATGGATTGCCAGTGCATCGTAGAATACCCCTTCGGCGTCAGCAAAGGAGACGTTGTGCTTTTTGAGATTGCTTTTTGCTTTCGCCGGATCAAATTGAAACTTCATTCACGGGATTGTATGTATATCGTGCATATATGTCAACAAGCTCTTGCGGTTACGTCGAAAGCCGCCAATCCCCGCTCCAGGCGGGCAGGTGGAAGGTGTAGGCGTGGGGGGCGGGTAGGGTGATGGTTTGCGGCGCGTCGCCCAGGTTGAAGGCGACGAGCAGGGTTTCCGCGCCGTCGCTGATGGCGTAGGCGTAGGTGGTTTCGCCGACGTGCAAGGTTTGGCGCTGCCCCTGGCGGATCACGGGATGTTGCTGGCGCAGGTGGGCCAGTTGGCGGAAGTAGTCGCGCACTTCGGCGTTTTGTTCATCGCCCCAGGGCATGGGCAGGCGGCACTCTTCCATGCCGTGGCTGTCCGGGTCGCCGATGGCCCGGCGTTGGCTGAGGCCGACTTCCGTGCCGTTGTAGACGACGGGGGGCTGGGGCAGGGTGAACTGGCAAAGGGCGGCCAGTTTCAGTTTGCGGATGTCGTTGCCAGCGATGAAGAGGAAGCGGTTCATGTCGTGGTTGTCGAAGAAGCTGGGGCGGCTGACGCCGGCCGGAAAGTAGGCTTCGTGCAGGTGGAGGAAGGCGTCGAACTCGGCCGGACTGATGGTATTGAAGGCGAAGGTGTCGCGCAGTTTTTGCGCCAGGATGAAGTCGAGATTGCCGTGAAAACGGCCGTTATACCCCATCTGCGTCTCCGGCGTATGGACCGTCTCGCCAAAAAGCCAGGCATCCGGCTTGATCGGCTGCACGGCCGCCCGCAGCGCCGTCCAAAAGTCGTGGGACGGCCCCAGGGTGTAATCAATCCGCAGCCCATCGAACCCCTTTTCCAGCCAGAATTGGGCGCTGCGGTACATATAGTCGCGCACGGCCGGATGCTCGGTATCCAGCTCTGGCAGCTCTCTGACTTCGTAGTAGGCCACGTAATCATCGGGCCAACTGCGCCAACGGAACCAGTCGTGGTAGGGGCTGTCCGGGCGGGCCAGGGCGTCTTGAAAGTAGGGGTGGGTGCTGCCGACGTGGTTGCCCACGAAGTCGAGCAGCAGGCGGAGGCCGCGCCGGTGGGCCTGTTCGATGAGTTCTTCCATGTCGGCCATGCTGCCCAGGCGGGGGTTGACGCTGAAATGGTCGGTGGCGTGGTAGCCGTGATGGGTGAGGTCAGGGAAGAAGGGGTTGAGCCAGAGAACGTTGAAGCCCAGGTCGGCGATGTAGTCGAGTTTTTCAATAATACCGCGCAGGGTTCCGCCGAAGATTTCGCTGAGATGGGTGGCGGGGTTCCAGGAACGGCCGTTTCCCGGATTAAACCTGTCGGGAAACACCTGATAGACGATGGCCTCTCGCGCCCAATCGGGCGCGGGCCAGTCGCCTACCTGGTAGGCGAAGGTGGCGCCGTCGTCGGCCAGGATGGGGTCGCCGCCATCGGCGGGGATGGCGCGAATCTGGTAGCGCACCAGGGTGCCGTCCGGTTGGGCGGGCAGGCGGCCTTGCCAGGTAGCGCGGTAGCCCCAGTTGAGGATGTCCCATTCGATGTGGGCGCGCTGGAGGTGGATAACGGCCGTTTCCGGCTCAATCAACACACACTCTACCCGCTCAATCCGCCGGGGCAGGTTGGTGGTGGCGGTGATGAGGGGGTGGGAAACGGCCGTTGGCGCATTCGGGTCTATCTGGTTCAGGTGACGGACACCGGCCGTTTGCTCTTTCAAGTAAGCGATCTGTTTTTCCGGGGTGGCAAGTGAGCCAAAAATAGTTTCATTCATGTTCTGTGCCTCAAGGGATGGTGGGTTTCCTGAATTAAACCGCAAAAGGCGCAAAGAACGCAAAGTTTCCTTCGCGTCTTTGCGCCAAAACGTATCAAGATCTGACAGGTTTCTGAAACCTGTCACCCTATTTTTGCGCAAAAACGTGCAAACAGAGGCGGTTTCTATTAGACATTGTTGGGATTAACCTTATGTCAAAATATCAACCCGCAGATTTCGCAGATTCACGCAGATTGAGCTGAAAAAATCTGTGGAATCTGCGTGAATCTAATGAATTCACCAATGAACGGTTGCTGTCCGGCAAATTAGCGACCGTTGTAGTCATACCCGGCAGCACGATTGGCGTGGTTTTCTGGGATTGGATTTCGATTTATCCGCTTTGCCCTGTGGAAAACAGGCCGAAGGGGATCAAAAAGGGTACGCCTCTCTCATTGCAGCAGCGCGTATTCCATGCTGTCCGCCAGCGCCAGCCAGCTTGCCTCGATGATGTTGGCGCTGGCTCCGATGGTACTCCAGCGCCGCCCGCCATATTGGGTATCAATCAGCACGCGGGTGGTGGCGGCCGTGGCGTTGTCGCTGTCTATGATTCGCACTTTATAATCGGCCAATTTCACATCGGCCAGACGCGGGTAAACGTCTACCAGGGCGGCCCGCAACGCGCCATCGAGGGCGTTGACCGGGCCGTTGCCCTCAGCGGCCGTGTGCAAAATTTTCGGCCCGACGCGCACTTTCACCGTCGCCTCGGCCAACATGCCGCGCTTGCGCCGCTGCTGCACCACCACCATGAAGTCAATCAACTCAAACGGCGGCACGTAGGCGGGATGGGTGCGGCGCAGCATCAATTCCACCGAGGCTTCGGCTCCTTCGTAGGTGAAGCCTTTGTTCTCCAGCGTCTTGATCTGCTCCAGCACGGCGCGGAGGTCCAGGCTGTCCGGGTCCAGGCCAAATTGCACCGCTTTGTCGAAGATGTTACCCCGCCCGGAAAGCTCCGAGACGACGCTGCGCTGCTGGTTGCCCACCAGGGTCGGTTCAATGTGCTGGTAGCTGAGGGGATTTTTCAGCATGGCGGCGACGTGGATGCCGCCCTTGTGGGCGAAGGCGCTGCTGCCGACGAAGGGGTAATGGCTGTCGTGGGTCAGGTTGGCGACTTCGGCGACGAAGCGGGAGAGTTCTGTCAGCCCCTGCAATTTTTCCGGCGGCACGCAGTCGCAGCCCATTTTTAGCTGCAAGTCGGGGATGACGACGCAGAGGTTGGCGTTGGCGACGCGCTCGCCGTAGCCGTTGATCGTCCCCTGCACCTGGTTGGCTCCGGCGCGGACGGCGGCCAGGGTGTTGGCGTCGCCGACGCCGCCGTCGTTGTGGGTGTGGATGCCAACGGCCGTTTTCCCCAACTGCCCCTTCACCTCCCGCACAATCTCCTCGACCTCCCAGGGCAGCGAGCCGCCATTCGTGTCGCACAACACAACGGACCCCGCCCCGTTGATGGCGGCTGTCTTTACCGTCGCCACCGCGTACTCCGGGTTCGCCTTGTAGCCGTCGAAGAAATGCTCGGCGTCGTAGATCACCTCTTTGCCCTGCGCCCGGCAGTAGGCGACGCTCTCGCCGATCATCGCCAGGTTTTCTTCCATCGTCGTTTCCAGCACATCAATGACGTGCAGGTCCCAGCTGTTGCCCACCAGTGTCACCACCGGCGTCTCGGCGTCGAGCAAGGCCCGAATGTTGGGGTCGGTGGCTACGTCGGCGTTTTTGCGCCGGGTGCTGCCGAAGGCGCTGATTTTGGCGTGCTGCAAATGGAGCGTCTTCGCCTTGCGGAAGAATTCCACATCTTTCGGGTTGGAGCCGGGCCAGCCCCCTTCGATGTAATCAATGCCGAACTCGTCTAGCTTGCGGGCGATTTTGAGCTTGTCGTCGAGCGAATAGGAGATGCCCTCGCGCTGCGTGCCATCGCGCAAGGTGGTGTCGTAGAGGAAGATTTTGGACATGATGATCCTTTGGATTGCGGATTTGGGATTTGGGATTTCGGATTAAGGCGCTTTCCCCTCATCTCCTCTGTCCCTTTGTTTCTTTGTCCCTTTGTATTAAAAAACGGCCGTGCGGACGCGAGCCGGCCGGGCGGCCTCGTAGGCGGCGATGTGGGCTTCTTGCTTGAGCAGGTAGCCGAGTTGGTCCAGCCCTTCGAGCAGGCAGGTTTTGCTGAAGGCGTCAATGGGGAAGGGGACAGAACGGCCGTCGGGCAGCGTCACCGTCTGGGCGGCCAGGTCAATGCTCACCTGGGCCTCCGGATCTTCATCCACCAGACTAAACAACTGGCGATGGGTCGCCTCGTCCACGATGACCGGCAGCAGCCCATTTTTCAGCGCGTTGTTGCGGAAGATGTCGGCAAACGAGGTGCTGATAATCGCCCGGAAGCCAAAATCCATCAACGACCAGGGCGCGTGTTCCCGGCTAGAACCGCAGCCGAAGTTGTCCCCGGCCAGCAAAATAGCCGCCCCCTGCGCCTCCGGCCGGTTCAGAGGAAAATCAGGGTCCGGCGAACCATCCTCCCGATAACGCCAATGATAAAACAGATTCTTGCCCAGCCCTTGTTTGCTGATCGTCTTTAAGAATTGGGCCGGGATGATCTGGTCCGTATCTATATTTTCAGTCGGAATAGCCACCATGTGGCCGCTAAGATGCGTGAATGCTTGCATAAATCCTCGGTAAAAGGAGGGCGCGTACAAGACGCGCCCCTACTATTAACTGATCTCGATCACCCCTTCGTGCAGCAGTTGGGTGAGGAATTCGGCTGTGACCCAGCCGCCGTAGAGGGTGCATT
>CAYONK010000384.1:2055-5159 GCA_964405285.1 uncultured Ardenticatenaceae bacterium | reverse complement strand
AAGTAGGTAATGGCGCACCTTCTAGGTGCATTGATTCAAGCCACCCCCTCCGGGGATGGTTGTTGACATAACGTTAATTCCAATAATGTCTAAAGCTCTGTGGGTCGGCTGGGTCTGGACAATGGGAGCCGCTGACAGAAAGCAGTTAAGATGAGACCAATTCTCCAAGTTGCCACTGTGAGTTGTGCCCACCGTTCGGCTGCGTACACACCTGAACTACGATGAATAAAAAGTTGCAGGGCGGTTTTAAATATCGCTACACATCAGAAAGAGAAAGACGGCTATGGAGCCGCAGGCAAATGGCCCGGTAGCCAGTAAATGGGGGCAATTGGAGACCCAAAGCTAAGATCACACCCCAAATCCCCCGGTATAACAGCATTGGTCTCTAAGTCTAGAAAATATACTATATTAAAGCACGTCTGGTTATAGGCACGGAACGCCAACCAATTACCATCAGCCGACCAGACTGGCGGCTCCCAACCAGAAGCGAAATAGGCATTATAGGGCGCTACATCGGCTAACGGGCATATCTCCGTCATCGTTTCCAAATCTTTGATACAAAGTAAACCTGCGTCTGAATAAACGACTTGCTTGCCATCTGGAGACCAAGCAATTGACTCTGAGCTAAGAAAGGTATCGGTGAACAGTTGCCAGGTATCGCTATTTGCGTCAAACAAATATAGATTTTCTATACCCCAAGGCCACATTTCGAAAACGTGCCCGTTGTCAGGTGTGACCCCAACCAAAAGTTGGGAAGTAGTTGGAGACCATAAAACCATTGTCTCCACATCACTGGTATCGGTTAGCTGCTGCCTTTCCAGCGTCTCGCTATCCACGGTGAACAGGTCATACTGACCGTTTACTTTAGCCACAAGGGCAATGGTACGACCATCGACTGACCAGCCAGCCGTATAGAGAATTCCCTCCATCTCAGCCAGTATGTGATTTTCCTCAGAGACCAGGTCATACAACAGCAATTTGTCGGCGCCCTCCTCAGAATACCTATCAACGTATAACAGAGAATCCCCATCCGCAGACCAAAAAACCCCACCACGAGGATGAGCCAATAAGTTTAGCGGCAATACCTCCCCTGTTTGCAGGTCGAGAATAACAACCTTGTCGGGCGTAAGTGGTGGTTTCGACCAATCATTGGTATCTACTAAAATCTTCGTTCCATCCGGGGAAAAAGCCTGGCCGCCCAACATTTGTCCGGCTGCTATAAAGCGGCTCTGCCCGCCTGGTTGTAACGCATAGATCTCGCTTTCGTCGTCTATCGTGGTGATGCCGTAGAGTAAAAACCCCTCTACCGGGAAAGGTATGGCAGATGCCGTCGTTGGGGCTGTTGTCGGCGTTGCTGGTATTGCCGTTGGCGTGGCTGTCACCGGCACTGGTGATGGCTCAGCAGGAGTAGCTGTCGGGTTGGTGGTAGCCGTTGCTGAGGGTGTGTGCGTCGCCGCTGCCGACATGGTACGGGTCGGAGGCAGGCTGGCAGATTCAAATGCTGCCTCTGGAGTACTTGTCTGGCAGCCAGCCAGGATTAAACAAAAGAACAATACCTGGTAAAAAATAGTTTTATTTCCTTTGCTCATATTCAACTCCCGAAAAACCGTTCATGGAATTGTACGCCACAAACGGCCGTTCCCCCCCCCACCTCCCCCTTGACATCCCCTCCTTGCTCTGGCATACTATCATCAACTGGTCTGACCACTTACCAGAAGGTGATAGATGAACAACTGGCACGCCCCGCAGCGCCCCAACGATTATGCAGAACACGCCCTCGTCCAGGCCATCCTCGACGGCCGTTATCCCCCCGGCTCCCCCCTGCCGGCCGAACGCGCCCTGGCCGTCCAATTGGGCGTCACCCGCCCCACCTTGCGCGAGGCGCTGCAACGGCTGGCCCGCGACGGCTGGCTGACGGTGCAGCAGGGCAAATCTACCACCGTCAACGATTTCTGGCGGGATGGCGGGCTGAACGTCCTGGGCACGTTGGTCCACTACCCGGAGTATCTGCCGCGCGGCTTCGTCGGCCACCTGCTGGCGGTGCGGCTGGATTTGGCCCCGGCTTATACGCGAACGGCCGTTACCCAATCGGCGGTAGCAGTGGCCGCTTTTGTGGGGGGGTATGCGGGGTTGGCGGAGGAAACGGCCGTTTACGCCACCTTCGACTGGCAGCTCCACCGCCACCTGACCCAGCAATCCGGCAACCCCATTTACGGCCTCATCCTCAACGGCTTCGCCGACTTCTACCAACAGCTTGCCGCCCAATACTTCCAAAGCCAGGCCGCCCGCGCCCACTCCCACGCCTTCTACGCCGCCCTCCACGCCGCCGCCCAACACCAGGACCCCGCCCAGGCCGAACAAATCACCCGCCAGGCAATGGC
Source organism: uncultured Ardenticatenaceae bacterium (assembly GCA_964405285.1). Taxonomy (GTDB): domain Bacteria; phylum Chloroflexota; class Anaerolineae; order Promineifilales; family Promineifilaceae; genus Leptovillus. The sequence goes on along the minus strand of CAYONK010000384.1, from coordinate 2,778 downwards.
GGAGAGTATTCAGCATTGGAAGCAGTTGGGAGTTGATAGTTGATAGTTGGGAGTTGATAGTTGGTATCTCCAAGACCTTCGACTTTTGACCACCCGACTACCGACTACAAGACTACAAGACTACAAGACTGGAGTGAATATGAAACGATGGAACGGTTGGGGTGACACCAACAACGACTATCCGCTGCCGGAGAGCGCGGCGGAATTTTTGCGGGCGCGGGTGAGGGATGGCGTACCGGTCGCCGATGCGCCGCTGGCCGACATGGTCGCCAGCGCGCCGCCCTCCCGCCTGCCGCCCCATCGCCTGCTCAACCAGGAGGCAGAAACGCGCCTGCGCCACGCCTGCGGCCAGAGCTTGCCCGACTGGGTCGCCCTGCGCTACGGCCGCATCCCCGCCTTCCCCGACGCCGTCGCCTTCCCCACCATCGAGAGCGAAGTAGCCGAACTCATCCGCTACGCCCGCGACGTGGGGGCCAGACTCATCCCCTACGGCGGCGGCACGAGCGTCGTCGGCCACATCAACCCCCTGCCCGGCGACGCGCCGACGCTGACGGTAAACCTGGGGCGGCTGAACCGGCTGCGGAGCTTCGACCGGCAGAGCTTGCTGGCGACCTTCGGCGCGGGGGTGACGGGGCCGGAAGTGGAGGCGCAGTTACGCGCCCACGGCTGCACCCTGGGCCATTACCCGCAATCCTTTGAACTCTCCACCCTGGGCGGCTGGGT
>CAYONK010000384.1:0-2045 GCA_964405285.1 uncultured Ardenticatenaceae bacterium | reverse complement strand
GTGGCTACCCGCTCCAGCGGCCAGCAATCGCGCGGCTACGGCCGGATCGAGGACCTCTTCGCCGGGGGGACGCTGGAGACGCCGGTCGGCCAATGGCGGCTGCTGCCCCATCCCGCCTCGGCCGCCGGGCCAGATTTGCGCCACCTCGTCCTCGGCTCGGAGGGGCGGCTGGGGGTTTTGACGGAGGTGACGGTGCGGGCCGCGCCGCTGCCGGAGAGCGAACATTTTAGCGGCTATTTCTTCCCCGACTTTGAGAGCGGACAAACGGCCGTTCGCCAGATCGTCCAGTCCGCCATCCCCGTCTCCCTGCTGCGCCTCAGCACCGCCACCGAAACCACCACCACCCTGGCCCTGGCCGGGCATGAACGGCTCATCGGCGGGCTGGAGACGCTGCTCGATTGGCGCGGCGTCGGCGAGGGCAAGGCGATGCTGCTGGTCGGCTTCACCGGCCGGCGCGACCTGGTGAAGATGGCCCAGAGCGCCATCGGCGGGCTGGTGCGGGACAACCGGGGCGTGACGTTGGGCGCGGGCGTGGGCGAACGCTTCGGCCAGACGTGGGCCAAAGGGCGCTTCCGCACCCCCTATTTGCGTAACACGCTCTGGGAGATGGGGTATGCGATTGATACGGTGGAAACGGCCGTTCCCTGGTCCCAGGTAAACGACACAATGGCGGCGATGGAAGCGGCGCTGCGCGACGGCCTGGCCGCCGTGGGCGAGCCGGTCTACTGCTTCACCCACCTCTCCCACGTCTATCCGCACGGGGCCAGCATCTACACCACCTTCCTCTTCCGCCTCACGCCCGATCCGGAGCAGTTGTTGGAACGGTGGCGGGGGTTGAAAACGGCCGTTTCCCAGGCCATCGTCGCCCACCAGGGGACCATCAGCCACCAACACGGCGTCGGCCTGGACCACGCCCCCTACCTCCCCGCCGAAAAAGGAGAGCAGGGCATGGCTGTCCTCCAAGACATCATCCGCCGCTTCGACCCCGATGGCATCATGAATCCGAAGAAGTTGATAGTTGATAGTTGATAGTTGGGAGTTCTCCCCACTATCAACTCCCAACTAACAACTCCCAACTAACAAAATGAACACACGAGAACATCTTTGGCAAACACTCCCACAAGCGTGGGACATCATAGTCATTGGCGGCGGGATCACCGGCGCGGGGATTTTGCGCGAGGCGACGCGGCTGGGGCTGCGGACCCTGTTGGTGGAGCAGCGGGATTTCGCCTGGGGCACGTCCAGCCGCTCCTCCAAGCTGGTGCATGGCGGGCTGCGCTATCTCAAAGAGGGCAAATTGGGCCTCACTCGCGCCTCCGTGCTGGAGCGGGAGCATTTGCTGGACGAAGGACCGGGGCTGATTGACCCGCTCGGCTTCCTCCTGGCGACCTACCAGAGCGACAAAACGGGCCGCCTCGTCTTCCGCGCCGGGCTGACGGTCTACGATTTGCTTGCCTTGCAATGGAGCCATCGCTACTACAGCCCGCGCGATTTCCAGATGCTCGCCCCCCACCTGACGACGGCCGGGCTAAAGGGCGGCTTCCGCTACGGCGACGCCCAAACCGACGACGCCCGCCTCGTCCTGCGCCTCATCGCCGAAGCGGTGGCGGCGGGCGGGACGGCGCTCAACTACGTCACGGCCAGCACCTTGCAGCGGGATGAAAGCGGCCGGGTGACTGGGGTAGAAGTGGTGGATGGGGTGACGGGGGAAACGGCCGTTCTCCACGCCCCCGTCCTGATCAACGCCACCGGCGCCTGGGCCGACCGCCTGCGCGGCCAGGTAGACGCCCCGCCGAAAATCCGGCCGTTGCGCGGCAGCCACCTCATCTTCCCCAACTGGCGGCTGCCCGTCGCCCAGGCCATTAGCTTCCTCCACCCGCTAGACCAGCGGCCGGTGATGATCTTCCCCTGGGAAGGCATCACCCTGGTTGGCACGACAGACGTGGACCATCGCCAACCGCTCGACGAAGAGCCAGCTATTTCGCCGGAAGAGGTGGCTTATTTGATGACGGCCGTTACCGCCCAATTCCCCTCGCTCGACCTGA
>CAYONK010000383.1:0-5180 GCA_964405285.1 uncultured Ardenticatenaceae bacterium | reverse complement strand
GACCAGACTTACGACGCGATTTTATCCGATTTGCTGGGCGGCACTTTCGACGATGAGTCCCCCGCAATTTTCTTGCGCGGCCCGGAAAGCGACACGCCTCAGGCGGTCGTCGGCTTTGCCGCTTATGATGATTTGTCCGAACCGCGTACCGTTTTCTTGCTGTTTCCCTTCACCGCTTTGCCGGAGGCAGTGCAAGGCCGTTTGCTCGGCAACATCCTTGCCTGGCTCGGAGTCGCCGTCGCCCAACCCTGATTGGCGAATTGTGGGATGCCCCCATGACCCAGAAAATTCTTGTCGTGGATGACGATATGGCGTTGGCCCGGACGGTGGGCCACATTTTAACCCAGGCTGGCTACCGGCCCTTGCTGGCCTATACCGCCGAAGATGGGTTGGTCTTGTCGCAAAAAGAGCAGCCGAACCTGGCCCTACTCGACGTGATGATTCCGGTGATGGGGGGGTGGGAATTATGCCATCGTTTGCGGCAGATAACGGCCGTTCCCATCATTTTCCTCACCGCCCTCGATGGGGTGGATAACGTGGTCCAGGGCCTGGAAATGGGAGCAGATGATTATCTGGTCAAACCCTTTGAGCAGGCTGAACTGCTGGCGCGTGTCAAGGCCCATCTGCGACGGGCGCATAGCAATCTTCCTGCCGCTCTTCATTACGAGCTGGCGGGTGGGAAGTTCGTCGTAGACCTGAACGCCCGCACTGTTTGGGTTGAAGGTGTTGCTGTTGACCTGACCCCGCGCGAATTTGACCTGCTGCTTGTTTTGGTAGAGCAAGTCGGGCATGTGGTAAAAACGGCCGATTTGGCGGATCGCGCCTGGCATATGCGGGATGAGGGCGCTCTGGAAAACGTCAAACCATACATCCATTATCTCCGCAAAAAGCTAGAAGCAGACCCGGCCGCGCCCCGCTGGATCCAGACCGTGAGAGGAGTTGGTTATCGTTTGGTGGCGGAGTAGAATTGGGTTAACTATACAGCCTCTCAAGACCTGACAGGTTGTTAGCCGGGTGTTTGTCAAACCCGCAGCCTGGTGGAAACCTGTCAGGTCTGTATAGTTACGAACAAAAATCCTATGAAAAATCCTGACATTGTATTCATTGTCCTCGACACCCAGCGCGCTGACCGCCTGGGTGCTTATGGCTATAAGCCCCAATTCACGCCAAATCTCACTCAGTTCGCCGAACAGGGCATTGTTTTTGAACAGGCCGTCTCGCCAGCCCAATGGACCATCCCCAGCCACGCTTCTTTGTTCAGCGGCCTCTATCCAACTGCGCATCAGGTAACCCAATCTTCCCATTCGCTCAGCCCGGAGATCCCGCACATGGCCGAGATTTTGCGCGATGTGGGCTACCAGACGATTGGCTTTTGCAACAATCCGCTGGTGGGCATTCTGAACAATGGCTTTAAGCGGGGCTTCCAGACCTTTTATAATTACGGCGGGGCTTTCCCTAGCCTGCCGCACAGCGCCTCGCGCCTACCGAAGCCGGTGGCCCGCCTGGGTGAAGCCTATACCCAGTTTTTACGCCGCATCTCTTACCCGGTGCAGAATTTCTTCGGCCGTTCTGACCTGGCCTTTCGCATTTCGTTGAACAGTTGGATGACGCCGCTCTGGTCGCGGCTGGCGAATTTTAAGGGGCAGAATCAGCGGTCGGTGCAGGATGTGAGCCATTTTTTGCGACAGCGGGAAACGGCCGTTTCCGACAAACCCCTCTTCCTCTTCCTCAACCTGATGGAGACCCATCTCCCCTTCTGGCCGCCTGGCGACGTAGTGGATCGGGTGATGCCCTATTTCCGCCAGAGCCGGGAGGCGCGGGAGATTATGCGCACCTGGAACCGGGAGGCGTATCGCTGGGCCGCGCCGCTGGCCGAACCATTAGGCGAGCTGGAATCCCAGGTGCTGAACGATATGTACGACGCCGAAGTGGCCTACCAGGACGAATATCTGGGTGAACTGTTCGACGTGCTGGCTAACCGCGCCAACCGGGAGAATACGCTCACCGTCATCGTCGCCGATCATGGCGATAGCCTGGGCGACCATCAATACTTCGGCCATGCCTTTGTCGCTTATGAGGAGTTAGTTCACGTGCCGCTGCTGCTGCATTGGCCGCGCCGTTTCGCCCAGCCGCAGCGGGTAGGCGCGCCGGTGAGTACGCGCCGCATCTTCCACACTATCCTGGACGCCGCCGACCGGCTGCCGGAGCGGCAAAATCTTGACCCGGTGCGGGTACACAACCTGACGCTGCTGCACACGATAAACGGCCGTGACCCGGAGCAGGGCACGGCTTACAGCGAAGTTTATCCGCCTTTGAATTTCGTTCAGGCTATTCAGAATCGGCAGCCCCATTTGCTGGAACCGTTCCGCTGTCTGTCGCCGCGCCGGGCGCTGGTGAAGGCGACAGCGGGGGAGACGCTGAAGCTGATTACCGTGGACGAGTCGCCGGATGAGCTTTTTAATTTAACGGCCGATCCGTTAGAATTGGAGGATGTGATGGAGGCGCGGGGTGGGGAAACGGCCGTTTTACACCAGGAAATGGCGCGCCAGATCACAAACCTGAACCGCCAGCGCGACAACCTGGCCGCTGGAGACAACATCGAATTGGATGACCGACTCCGTCAGCAGTTGCGCAGCCTGGGGTATATTGAATAGTCACGCTATTGGTGAGGACTTGAACTCGCGAGAATTTTTACCGCAAGGACGCAAAGTTTTCCTGAAAAAACCTCTATGTCTAGCTCCTTTGCGCTCTTTGCGCTAAGCTGTTTTAGTAATCTTTGACGAATTCACAAAACTCTTTTTCGAGGAAGGACGCATGTTAGATTGGCTGAAAATTGATCCGGTGGCTTTCACCATCCCGATCGGTGATGGATTTGCGATTTATTGGTATGGCATTCTTGTCACGGGCGGGATTTTGCTGGGGATGTGGTGGGCCAGCCGCGAGATTCAGCGGCGTGGCCAAAGCCTGGACGATTTATTAAACGGGGCCATCCTGGTTATTTTTTCCGGTTACGTTTTTGCCCGCCTGAGCTACGTCTTGCTCGACGTGTTGGATGGGGGCCAATACAACTCCCTCCTGGACGTGATCAATATCCGCGCTGGCGGGGTCAATATCCTTGGCGGCTTCATTGGCGCGGCTGTGGTTGGTTATCTTTACGTCGCCTGGCGGCGGCTGAAATTCTGGCATTTTGCCGACGTGGCCGGGCCAGCGCTGCTGCTGGCGCAGGGCATTGGCCGGTGGGGTAATTTTATCAATCAGGAATTATATGGTCCGCCAACCACCTTGCCCTGGGGGATTCTGATTGAACCGGCGTATCGCATTGCCCCCTATAACAATCTGGTAGCTTACCCGATTGATACCCGTTTCCACCCGACTTTTTTGTATGAATCGCTCGCGTTGCTGATAGGGTTTGCGTTGCTGGTGTGGCTAAACGGCCGTTACCGCGACATCTGGGCCACCGGAACCCTCTTCGGCATCTTCCTGGCCTGGTGGGGTGGCAACCGCGCCTGGATCGAACTGTTCCGCCCGGACCAGGCAGCTATCGGCAGCAGCTTTGTCACCTATTCCATGCTGGCGGCCGTTGGGTTGGCCCTGGTTGGCGTCTGGATCATCCTGGCCCGCAATGATCGCCTGCCCGAAGCCCTCAAACGCAACAGAAAGCGCGTCCACAAACCCAAGCCCAAACGCCAGACAAACGGTTAAAGAGAGATTGGAGATTGGAGATTGTACAGTCTCCAATCTCCAATCTCTAATCTCCAAATTGAAGGGGGATCAATCATGGACATCAGCGAAAAAGTAACGGGGTTGGCGCTTACGTTTGACGACGTGCTGCTGACCCCCGGCTATTCCAGCGTGCTGCCGGCCGAAGTCAGCCTGCGCACCCGCGTCACCCGCAAAATCAACCTTAACATTCCCGTCCTTTCGGCGGCGATGGACACCGTGAGCGAGGCGCAAATGGGCATCGGCCTGGCTCGCCTGGGCGGATTGGCCGTCCTCCACCGCAACCTTTCCCCGGCCGATCAGGCCGCCGAAGTGGACAAAGTCAAACGCTCCGAAGCGGGCATGATCGTAGACCCCATCACCCTACGCGCCGAAGATACCCTGGCCGACGCCGAAGCGCTGATGAGCCGCTACCACATCTCCGGCGTGCCCATTACTGACGGGAATGGTAAATTGGTCGGCATCCTCACCAATCGAGATGTGCGCTTTGTCAAACCCGGCCAGCAAAAAGTGGCCGAATTTATGACCAGCCACCACCTGGTCACTGCCCCCGTCGGCACAACCTTAGAAGCGGCGCGGGAGATTTTGCACGCCCACCGCATCGAAAAGCTGCCCCTGGTGGACGACGATGGCTACCTGAAGGGCTTGATCACCGTCAAAGACATCTTGAAAAAACAAGATTACCCGGACGCGGTGAGCGATGCCAATGACCGCCTGCTCAGCGCGGCGGCCATCGGCGTGGCTGACAAGGCGCTGTCCCGCCTGGAATTGCTGGTGAAGGCGGGCGTGGACGTGGTGGTGATTGATACCGCCCACGCCCATACCGCCCTGGTCCTGTCCACGTTGGAAGAGGTAAAGCGGCGCTACCCCGATTTGCAAGTGATTGGCGGGAATGCGGCAACGGCCGTTGGCGCGCGCGACCTGATCAATGCCGGGGCCGACGGGGTGAAGGTGGGTATTGGCGCGGGTTCGATTTGCACCACGCGGGTGGTGGCCGGGGCGGGTGTGCCGCAGTTAACGGCCGTTCTCGAATGCGCCGCCGAATGCCACAAACACGACGTCCCCTGCATCGCCGACGGCGGCATCAAATACAGCGGCGACATTGTGAAGGCGCTCGCCGCCGGGGCCGACGTTGTCATGCTCGGCTCCATGCTTGCCGGGCTAGAAGAAAGCCCCGGCGACATCATCCTCTACGAAGGGCGGCGCTACAAAACCTACCGGGGCATGGGCAGCATGGGAGCCATGCAAGGACACGGCGCCGACCGCTATGGCAGCGGCGTCCGCAGCAGCGGCGAACGGGACAAACTCGTGCCCGAAGGCGTCGAAGGGCAGGTTCCCTATCGCGGCAGACTGGCCGACGTCGTCTACCAGATGATGGGCGGGTTGCGCTCCGGCATGGGCTACGTCGGCGCGGCCAACCTGAGCGAGCTGCGCGAAAAATCTCGCTTTGTGCAAATTAC
>CAYONK010000382.1:0-5217 GCA_964405285.1 uncultured Ardenticatenaceae bacterium | reverse complement strand
TCTCTGGCTTGCTCATCCTCACCCGGCCGGATGGGTTGGTTTTGCTGCTGTTGGTGGCGGGGGGGCTGGCGCTGCGGCCGGGCAGTTGGGGCGGGCGGCTGCGGACGCAGGCGGCTTTCTGGCTGATGGTGGCGCTACCGCTGCTGCCCTATTTCGCCTTTAATCTGGCGGCCAGCGGCAGCATCTGGCCGAATACCTTTTACGCCAAGCAGGCGGAGTATCAGGCGTTACTGCAAACGCCGCTGCCTGTGCGCTTTGCCAACCTGCTCTATTTCAGCCTGGGTGGGCCGCCGGACGGCTGGCGGGGGATGAGCAGCGCCCATTTGCTGCTGCTGCCCGGTTTGCTCTACGCCGGGTGGCGGGCGCTGCGGTCTGATTGGGCGGCGCGGCGACTGCACCTCACGCTGCCTTTGCTGTGGGCGGGCGGCCACGTGCTGCTCTACGCCTGGCGGCTGCCGGTGACGTACCAACACGGCCGTTATCTGCTCGCCGCCTTGCCCATATGGGTGTTGTTCGGGTTGGCGGGTTGGTTGGCGGTGTTGGGGTTGGGGGGGAACGGCCGTTACGCCCGCATCGCCCGCAAAACCGCCAGCCTCACCTTCTTCCTGCTCCTGCTTTTCTTCCTGCTGCTCGGGGCGCAAAGCTACGCCCGCGATGTCGCCTTTATTGAGGGGGAAATGGTGGCCGTCGCCCATTGGCTGGCGGAGAACACCCCGCCCGACGCCCTCATCGCCGCCCACGACATTGGAGCGATTGGCTTTTTTAGCGAACGGCCGTTGCTGGACTTAGCCGGCCTCATTTCGCCGGAGATTATCCCCCTGTTGGACGACGAGGCGGCCCTGGCCGCCTACGTCCTGAGCAGCGACGCCGACTACTTGGTTACCGCGCCAGGTTGGCCCTATGAAGAAATCATCAACACCCCTTCGGTGCGCTTGCTCTACACAACCAATTTCCCCTGGACCCAGTCCCAAGGCTTGAACAACATGGCTGTATACCAACTACCGTGAAAACGTGGCTATCAAGGCCCTTCGCCACCCGTCAAGATCAGCCCGGTAGCAATTTGCCACCTCCTATACAGGTTTGCCATCGCTCTCTTGTTCATGGTATACTGCCCATGTTCCCAAACACATCATCTACCTAAGCAACATACCACTAATAATTAATTAAACTGTGAAGCCCACCAACAACACAACGAACAGATAGCAACCCGCCATTCCCGGCAAAAGTGAGAGGAGAGTTCCGTGTCAGAACAAATCAAAGTACTCATTGTGGATGATCACCCCTTATTTCGTCAGGGCCTGAAAGATTTGTTAGATACCGTACCCATCATGGATGTGATCGGCGAAGCAGCCGACGGTGAAGTAGCTATCGAACTGGTTTACGACGTAAACCCGGATGTCATCTTGATGGACATCAACCTACCGACCATAAATGGGTTACAAGTCACCCGGAAAATCAAGCTACAATTTCCCAACGTCAAAGTGGTCATGATTACGGGGTACGATGATGCCGAACAAGTTTTCCACGCGCTTCGCGTTGGCGCCTCCGCTTACTGCCCTAAAGACATCATGCCCGAAGCGCTGATCAACATCATCCAGGCCGTCACAGAAGGCAAATATGCCGTCGGCGAAAAAATTATGAGTTACGATGAGTTGATGGCCTGGATCGAGCAAAAGATCGGCCGTTTTAGCGGCCCACTGGTGAGCGACAATGACGAGCTTTTTGTGCCTCTTTCCCCGCGTGAGATGGAAATTCTCGAACATGTCACCAAAGGGTTGAGCAACAAAGAGATCGCCTACAAATTAGGCATCAGCCACCAAACCGTCAAAAACCATATGACGGCAATTTTGCGCAAATTGCGCGTAGATGACCGGACGCAAGCGGCCGTTTATGCTTTGCGTCACGGCTGGGTTCGCCTGGAAGGAACCCACACCTGATAGATACAACAGCGCAGGCAGGTAATTGCCTTACCAACACCCCTGTTTCAGTATAGGAATCATGACCCATGATAGATGAAGCGATCGGCGACTCTTTCCAGGGATTTCTGGAAGAAGCATATAAAGATTATGAGCAAACCCAGAGAGATCTTAAGGAGATTGACATTCTCATTAAGCAAAGCGCGGCCGAAGTTGAGCGGTTGGCGCAACGCAACGCTCAAGTAACCAATTACACGCGCCAGTTGCAAACAAATTTTGAAACACTCCCCCGCGAGGACATCAAAGAAGCCTACGAAGCCCTCAACGACGTACAGCAGCGTCTCTTCACCATGCGCGGTCAACTGGAAAAATTGCAAAGCGATCAGCGTAACCTGGAGCGGCTTGCCGAATTCCAACGAAGACTTCTGGACCTGACAGAGGAAATGGGCACTATTCCGACCGGGGAGAAGGGCGCGGCTCGCCGGTTGTCCGGCGATCAGTCGAATGTTGTTCGCGTCATCCAAACCGAAGAACTCGGCCGGCAAAGCCTGGTTCGCCGGATGCACGATGGCCCTGCCTCCTCATTAAGCAATTTTATTTTGCAAGCAGAGATCTGTCAGCGCTTCTTCGACGTTAATCCGGATCGGGCTAGAGCAGAGCTAAATGCTTTGAAGAGCGCTGCCGCGGTTACCTTTAATGACGTTAAAGATTTTATTTTTGATCTTCGTCCGATGATGCTTGATGATCTTGGTGTGGTTCCGACGCTGCGGCGCTACGGCGAATCATTTCAGGAAAAAAATGACATCGCCGTACCGATCACGGTGACCGGTGTGGAGCGACGGCTGGAAAGCCACATTGAAGTGACGATTTTCCGAGGGGTACAAGAATTGCTAAATAACGCTTTATTGCACGCGCGAGCATCGCAAATCCAGATTTCTTTAGATATGGCGCAGTCGCACGTTCAAGCTGTTGTCGAGGATAATGGTAGTGGGTTCAACGTGGAAGAGTCCTTAAACAATGGCAGCCGCACTATTGGCCTCTCTCTCCTCCGTGAGCGGATTGAAATGTTAGGTGGGGAACTGAAGATTCAGAGCCGCATAGGGCATGGGACGCGCGTGGAATTTATGATCCCAATTGCCTCTGAGGTGTACTAATAATGATTTTGGCCTGGCCTGAAAGTTGTCGCAATTTTCGGTTTGGTTCAGTACCACAATCCTATTGCTCTGTTTGCCCAAAATCAGTAAGCTATAGCTAATTATTTCATTAAGTTTTTTTTAGATTTATACGGAGGTATATCAAAATGTTGTTTTTACATCGTGAAGAAGGTCAAGGTTTGGTAGAGTACGCTCTGGTTCTGGTTTTGGTGGCTGTTGTCATCATCGCGATTCTGACCCTGTTGGGCCCGCAGATTGGTAACGTCTTCAGCCGCATCACGAATGGCCTGGGTGGTTAATTTTTGACCAAGCATTTTCGCTATTTTTGATTAACGTTTAGACTAACAGGACCCTATCATTGATAGGGTCCTGTTTGTTTGCGTGTCAGGCAGTTGCGTTTGCCGTTGTTGTTCAATGGTGGTCTCTCCCTATTCTTCTGCCATCGCCTGGCGCTGTCTATACGGGCAGCCTGAAAAACTAGGTTAAAATACCCATACTCGCCTATTGACAATAATGGGTATCATAGTAAGATGATTTCAATTCACAGAGAAAGATTCGGTGGATAATTTTTAAGATATGGGATTTCCTGGTTTGCTCTTGACAAGATTAAGCCCTATTCTTTCAAGCAATCTGTTTGTTGAGTTTTTTCAGGCTGTCACTGTTGCCAGGACTCTTTTCGTTGAATCTTTGATACAAAAGAACCCAGTAGGACGATAATGCCAGATAATATACGCGTATTAATTGTTGATGATCTCCCGGAGACCAGGGAGAATGTCCGTAAGCTGTTGCAATTTGAGTCTGATATTGAGGTGATCGGGCAGGCGGGTACTGGCGAGCAGGCCGTAGATATGGCTCAGGAGCATAAGCCAGACATTATTCTGATGGATATCAATATGCCTGGCATTGACGGGATTGGCGCCAGCCAGAAGATTTCAGAATTGGTCCCGACCACGCAGATCATTATTATGTCGGTGCAAAGTGATTCGGATTATCTGCGCCGGGCGATGTTGGCCGGGGCGCGCGATTTTCTGACGAAACCTTTTGGCGGGGATGAGTTGGTGGCGGCGGTGCGTCGGGTGCATGCAAAACGGCCGTTAGCCCGCACCATGATCATGCCTGGGCAAACGGCCGTTCGCAAAGACAGCCCACAAGCTGTTGTCACGCCAGTCGAAGGCCACATGATTGCCGTCTTCAGCCCCAAAGGCGGCAGCGGTTGCACCACCATCGCCATCAACCTGGCCATCGCCCTGGCTAACAGCGAACACCGCACCATCCTGGTGGATGGCAGCCTGCAATTTGGCGACGTGGCGGTGATGCTGAACATGAAACCCGTCACTAGCGTGGTAGATTTGAGTTCCCGCGACAACGACATAGACGCCGATTTGATCAGCAGCGTCGTCCAGGTGCATCGAAGTGGATTGCACGTTCTTATGTCCCCCCCTCGCCCAGAGATGGCAGACGTGGTAACAGAAGAGAGCCTAAAAATCCTCTGGGCCAGCCTGCGCCAGCTTTATGATTACATCATCGTTGATACCACCTCAAGCCTGAACGATATCGCCCTCTCTATGCTAGATGAAGCAGACAGAGTCTTGCTCATCACCCAGCAAAATTTGCCCAGCCTGAAAAACGTCAGCCGCTTCTTTGACCTGGCGCAAAGCCTGGAATATGAGCAGAAAAAAGTCTGGTTGGTTGTCAACCGGCTATCGCAAAAACAAGGCATCTCCGTCAAAGATATTAGCGAAACCCTGAAACGGCCAGTGTTGATGGCCATTCCAGAAGACGATCTTACGGTTAGCGCAGCTATTGATCAAGGCGTACCAATTGTCACCGGAGCGGCGAAGAAACGGCCGGTTGGGCTCTCACTCGTTAAGCTGGCAGAGACAATTAATCAGGAACTAAACAACGAAAAAACGGAAAAACCCAACGGCCAGACGAGCCAAGAGGTTTCTGGCGGTCTGTTTTCGCGCTTATTTGGTAAGCGCTAACCTGGAGGATATCAATGTCCCTTTTGAAGCGCATTGAACGAAATCAGCAACAACCCGCAACCACAGAGTCGCAATCCTCAAAATTACAAGAACTGCGGGTGAAGCGTGCCTCTCCCGCCGCTGGTTCCCGCGACGCTTATGTGGAGCTGAAAAACCGCATTC
>CAYONK010000381.1:0-5224 GCA_964405285.1 uncultured Ardenticatenaceae bacterium | reverse complement strand
GCTTCTTATTACATCCTGGTGTTGGCCGCTTTTGGGATCGCCGCCACCTTTTTCTGTACGCTAACTATTGCTTCGCGGGCCAATCAGATGGCTTATACGCCGTGGATCGTGCGTCTGCCGAGCCGGGTGGAGTATTTAACGGCCGTTCTCCTCTCCACCCTCCTCTTTGCCACCAGCTTACAACTGTTGGTCGCCGCCTTCGCTTTGCTGCGCGGCCCAGAGCTACCCTTGAGCCAAATCCTGCTCATCCCACCCGTCTGGTTGGCGCTGAATGTGTTAACGGCCGTTCTCGCCCTGCACGCCACCGACTTCGTCACCGCCGGTTGGTCCCGCGTCTTGCTCTTCAGCTTCATCGCCATCTGCCTGGTCGGGCAAAGCTGGAACAGCAACAGCGGGGTGAACAACTGGCTCATCCAGCGCCTCAGCAGCCTCAGCCGGACTGCCAGCGGAGAAGGTTGGCTGTTCATCGTCACCCCGGCCAACAGGCTGATTCTCTGGCTGCAACAAGATGGGCCAGACAGCCTGAGCCGCATATTCAGCCTGCCGTTCTGGCCCTTCCGAGCCATCGCCGACGCCATCGTCGCCGGCCGCTTCAACGCATCGCAGGCAATGGCCCCGGCTGTCTTGCTCCTGTACGCCACATTGCTCATCATGTTCGCCGCCGATTTGTTTGCCAACAAGGATTTAGACCTGAACGAGTAAGCTCATGGAATGCTGGTTTTGTGAACGGCCGTCGCACGCCATCTGCCGCTTCTGTGGCCGCTCCATCTGCAAAACCCACGCCAGGCAGATGCCGTACCTCATCCACACCTACCGCACCAGCGACAACGTCTACAAAGCCATCGTCGTCGCTGATGCTATCTGGTGTGGAGAATGCAAGCCGCAGCAAGATCCAATCACCCTGCAAAATATGGAATAAATGCTGCGGCCGGAGCCATAGCTATGCGAATTGTACTTCTGGCCCTTTTTACGCCATTTTTCCTGATCTCTTTGGTCGCCTGCGCGCTGCAAAGCAGCATAGACGACGCCGCACAGGCCACGCCCTTACCCACACAAGGGGCCATCTCGCCCTCACCTGCGGCCAGCCCGGCCGCGCAAAATACGCCTGGCTTTGTCATCGCCCCGACTATCACGCCCACCAATCAAACCCTGGTCATCTGGCTGCCACCGGCTATCGCTTCGCGCACAGAAGCCGGCGCCGTCACCTTAGCTGACCATCTGCTCACGTTTAATGCCGCCCACCCGGAATTGGAGATCATCATCGAGCAAAAGGGGACAAGCGGCCAGGGCGGTACGCTGAATTATCTGCGCACCGGCCGAGCCATCGCCCCTTCTGTGCTGCCCGACCTCATCGCGTTGCCCGTTACCCAACTGGCAGCGACGGCCAACGAAGGGTTGATCTTGCCGATGGAAGAGTTTATAGACCCGACCGCAGTGAATGCGTTGTTCCCTCTGGCTCAGGAATGGGCCTGGCACGACGGCCATCTGGTCGGTTTTCCCTTTGCGCTGACGGAGGTGCTGCATCTGGAATACAGCAGCACCATCACGGAAAGCGTCCCTTCGGACTGGGCAGAGTTCATCGCAGATACCAGTTGGAACATGGTATTCCCGGCCGCCGGTTCGGCCGGGGGGCGTCTGGCGCTGCAATTCTACCTGGCGGCGGGCGGCAGCCTGACAAACGAAGCGGGCCAACCTGCTTTGCAGGTGGAGCCGTTGACGCAGGCGTTGGAGCAGCTGTATAACGGCCGTTCCACCGGCTTCATCCTCCAACAAAGCGCCAATCTCACCACGCTACCGGACAGCGTCCGGCTGGTGCGTGATGGAGTCGTCGAATACGCCCTCACCTCCTCCGACGTCTTTTTGCAGAGCGCCAGCAGCGGCTACGTCCCGCGCTTTGCCGCCGTGCCGGGCTACGCCGAAGCGCTGCCCCCCCTGGCCAACGGCTGGGCCTGGGCCATGACCACCTCAGACCCGGCGAAGAAGGTTTTGGTTGCCGAGTTGATCGGCGTACTCACCGAGGCCGGGCGGCTGGGCAACTGGAGTTGGCAAAGCCAGATATTGCCGGCCATGCCGGCCGCCCTGGATGCCTGGGAACAAGAGACAACTTACGCGGCTTTCGCTCAGGCAGAATTGCAAAGAGCCATCCCCATGCCCCTCACCTCGGCCAACCCGATTGTGGCTATTCTGGAAAACGCTGTTTTCGACGTGATTTCGCTGAATAAGACACCAGCAGCAGCGGCAGCCGAAGCGGTTGCCGCCCTGGAGTTGTAGGGAAATATGACGCCTTCACCTCTTGCGATAGCGCGACAGCACGTTGAGGCGTTATTTCAGGCGGCGCTGCATGCGGCAGATCCGGCAACGGCCGTTGCCCGCCAACTCCACCGCCAAGACACCCACCTGCTCATCGGCAATAGCGACCGGTTTTCCCTGAAAACGGGGCGCGTCTTCCTGGTCAGCGTCGGCAAAGCGGCCGTGCCGATGGCCGAAGCGGCCGCAGCCATTGTCGGCGACGCGCTCCATTCCGGCGTCGTCGTCAGCAAGGTCGCCCCCTCAGAGAGAGACCCGGCCAATCCCCGCCTGAGTTTCTACCAGGGCGATCATCCTGTCTCCGGCCCGCAAAGCGTCAGAGCGACAACGGCCGTTCGCCAACTCCTCCAGGACAGCGCGGCCGACGATCTGGTTCTCTGCCTCATCTCCGGCGGAACCTCCGCCCTCCTAACCCAACCCCACCTCAGCCTGGAAGATTGGCAGGCGCTCAACCGGGCGCTGTTGGCCTGCGGCTGCCCAATCGAAGCCTTCAACCTGGTGCGCCGCCAGCTAGACGAAGTAAAAGGGGGCGGGCTGGCTCGATGGGCCGCCCCAGCCCGCTGCGTCAGCCTCATCCTCAGCGACGTCGTCGGCAATCCACTGGCCGCCATCGGCAGCGGGCCAACCGTGCCCATAGCCGAGACACCCGACGACGCTTTAGAGGTTCTCGACCGTTATGGCGTAGCCAACGTGGTGGATGCCGCCGTCTACGAACGCATCCGACAAGCCCTCAAACGGCCGCAATCGCCAGCCCCCCCTTCACATCCGCCGGTCCACCTGATCGTCGGTGATGTGCGCCTGGCGGCTGACGCGGCGCTGGATAAAGCGGTCAGCCTGGGCTACACAGCCCAGCTTCTCACGGCTCATCTGGAGGGGGAAGCGCGTGAAGTGGGCCGGGTGGCGGCGGCCATCGCCAGGGACACGCCGCCGGGTCACTGCCTGATTCTCGGCGGTGAGACGACGGTGACACTGGGCGGCGAACCGGGCCTGGGCGGCCGGAATTTGGAGACGGCGCTGGCCGCAGCTATCGCCCTGGAGGGTGCGCCGGGTGTCTTGGTAGCCAGCCTGGCCAGCGATGGCGAAGATGGGCCGACGGCGGCGGCTGGGGCGATGGTATGGGGGGAAACGGCCGTTGTCGCCCGCCAACACGCCCTCGATCCAATCGCCTACCTCCAACACCACGACAGCTACACTTTCTTCGAGCAACTCGACCGGCGAGCAGGAGCAACTCACCCAGCCACTCTGCTCCAACCCGGTCCTACCGGCACCAACGTCAATGATTTAATCATCATTTGTCACCATTCAGATCGTCACTCTCCCCCCTAATCCCCCAGGGAAGGAGCTTTAAGGAGCTTTCACCATGACCATCAAATTCGGCACAGACGGCTGGCGCGCCGTCATCAGCGAGACCTTCACCTTCGCTAATTTGCGCCTGGTCGCCCAGGCCATTGCTGATTTTGTCCACGAACAAAACGGCCCATCTCCCTCTGTGGTTATCGGTTTCGATACCCGCTTTCTCTCCGACCGCTATGCGGCCGAAGTGGCCCGCGTGATGGCCGCCAACCAGATCACCACCTGGTTGGCCCGCGCCGACACGCCCACCCCGGCCATCAGCTACGCTGTCGTCAACAAACAGGCGACGGCCGGCGTGATGATCACCGCCAGCCACAACGCGCCACGCTATAACGGAGTAAAAGTTAAGGCCAGCTACGGAGGCAGCGCCACCCCAACGCAAAATCGGCGCATCGAGCAGCTTTTAGAGCGTAATCTGGCCACCGTCCATGGCCCCAATCTCATGGATATGGAAGAGGCACTCCAGCAACAACTTATCCAGAAGTTCGATCCCGCCTGGGCATATTACGAACACCTCGGCACGTTAGTAGACCTGGACGTGGTTTCCGGCGGCGAATTGCGGGTGGTGGCGGATGGCATGTTCGGCTCCGGCCGGGGAGCGATTGGCGAGATGCTGACGCGCGGTCGGACCCGTGTCCACAACATCCGTCATGAGATGAATCCTGGTTTCGGCGGCATCCATCCTGAACCCATCGCCAAACACCTGGGGCTGCTTATGTCTACTATCCAGGCAGGGCATTGGGATGTCGGTCTGGCCACCGATGGCGACGCCGACCGGATCGGCGCGGTGGACGCGCGGGGTGAATTTGTGGATCCGCACCGGATTTTCGCGCTGGTGCTGCGCTACCTGGTGGAGAAACGGCGCTGGAGCGGCAAAGTCGTGCGCACCGTCTCAACCACGCGCATGATTGACCGCATCGCCGCCCAACATAACCTGCCGCTGGTAGAGACGCCGGTCGGCTTCAACCACATCGCCGATTTAATGGTAGCGGATGACGTGTTGATGGGTGGCGAAGAATCCGGGGGGATCAGCATTAAGGGGCACATTCCGGAAGGGGACGGGGTCTTGATGGGGCTACTGCTGCTGGAGGTGATGGCGGCCGCCCAGGCGCCGCTGCACGAATTAGTAGCCGATTTGCTAGACGCCTATGGCCCGGCCCAATACGCCCGCACCGATATGGCCCTGAAACGGCCGGTGGACAAGAAGGATATGGTCAATATGCTGGTCACGACTGCGCCGGCCGCTATTTCCGGGGTTGCGGTGGAAGAGGTGCAAACGGTAGACGGGGTGAAGTATTACCTCAACGACGGGAGTTGGCTGCTTATCCGGCCGTCGGGCACGGAACCGGTGCTGCGCGTCTATGCGGAAGCGCCGGACAACGGCCGGGTGAAAGCGCTGCTCGGTTTCGGCGAAGAAGTGGCACAAAAGGCCTAGCGAGAACTCCGTACAGCATGTTTGACCACCAAATGCGCCAGGTGAAAGATGCTGTTTTTGCCCCGATTGGGCGACAATTCGGCCGTTTCCCGCCACCCGCGCTGACGGGAGCCGGGTTGTTGTTTGGGC
>CAYONK010000380.1:0-5250 GCA_964405285.1 uncultured Ardenticatenaceae bacterium | reverse complement strand
ACTCGAACTTGTGACCTCTACGATGTCAACGTAGCGCTCTAACCAACTGAGCTAACCGCCCGTTTCATCTTGCACGCCAGAATTATATCAGGCTTGGCAACAGCGTCAACGGACAATACCCAAAGTTGGCTAAATTATGGTATAGTTGCCGACAATCAGAGCAGAAAAACACCTGGATGATATGGCGTTGAAGAGAGGGCAGCGATCCCAAGGAAAACAACGGATTGAGCTGGGCGTGCTAGGGCTGATTTTGGCTCTGGTCATCCTGAGCGCCATCGGCCGTTTTCTGGCAGATGCGACAGGCCACCGGTATGGGCTGTTTGGGCTGTTCTGGTGGGCGGCGGCCGTTTTTGTCCCCTTCTTGCTGGCTATGTTGTATTACGCTTTGTTCGTGCTGCCTAATCCCGGCGTGGAGGGGTGGGCAGAAGGGCTGCGCTTGCTTTGGCGCAATTATCTGGTTATGCCGCGCCGCCCTGAAACGACAAAACGCTTACCAAAACCGGGAGAGCAAACGGCCGTTCCTCCCCACCTCGCCGGCCTGACCCCCAGTTTTGCCAGCCTGCGCTGCGGCATCATCCGCAGCCACCAGGCATTAGCCCTGGTCAAAGGCGGCCGATTTTCCCGCCCGACCGGACCCGGTTTTGTCGTCCTCTACAAAGGAGAAGGCGTCGCCCAGGTGATTGACCTGCGCCGCCAGACCCGCAGCCAGACAGTCAAAGCCAATACCGCCGATGGTATCCCGGTAGAATCCAGCGCCTCCGTCACCTTCCGCATCTGGCAGCAAGAAGACGGGACAAACAGCGACCTCATCCACCCTTACGATCCGGATGCGATCTTCCAGGTAAATTACGCCAGCAGCGTAGACCCAAAGGGCAATTTGCGCTATTGGTCGAACCAACTTGCGCCGCAGGCGGCCTCGCTTCTGGTGGCGGAGATCGCGCAACATACGCTCGACGAGCTATTCCAAATAGAGGCCAGCGGTCTGGGGCCAATCCATCAGATCAGGCAGCGAATCAAACGACAATTGGAACGGGGTGAATGGGCGGCCGGCGTGGAGATCCTCGGCGTCGGGACCGGCAAATTCACCCTGCCAGAATCCATATCAGAGCAGCGGATCAAGGGTTGGCAAGCCCACTGGCGGCAAGAAATCCAGGCCCGCCGCGCCGCAGGCGACATCGAAGTCGAGCGACGAATGAAGCAGGCGCGGGCGCGGGCGCAAATTGAGATCATAGACACCATCACGCAAAATATCCTTCAGGCCGGCCGCGCCGACGATGTGAGTCTGACCGACGTCATCAATTTGCGCGTGATTGAAGCGTTGGAGGAGGCCGCCTCAAGCGCTTCGATGAAGGCGCTGCTCCCACCGCCGATCTTCTCCGGTGTGGTAGACAGCTCCAAAACGGTGCGCTCCTGGTTGCAGGATCAAGGGGAGGAAGCGTCATGATGCGCCAATCCGCTGGCTCCATGCTGACTAACCCGCTGCCGATTTCCCGTCGGGTATTTTTGCTGGTCGTCTTTCTCATCATTGGTTTTTATTGGGGGTTCTCCTTCTACCTGGAGCGAGTAGATATGACCGTGGCATTGAATACCCGATTGCAAAATTGGCTGCCGGGTATGCCGCCTTTGCCCCAGTTTTTGGTGACGTTGGTTGAACTTTTTCATCCGCGAGTGCTGCGCCACTTCATCCCCGTGGTGACGGGGTGGACGCTGGCTTACCTGGCGGCCGTTAGTCTGGTGCGTGTGTTGTATGATTTACCGGATCATAGCAGCGCCCGGCGCTTTCTGAGCCGCCTGGTGGGGGAGGCGGCGCAGGGAATGGTGGTGTCGGTTTCCTCTGGCACGCTAGACCAACTGCGTGAAACTTCGGAACTGCTGCGGGTGGGTGGACCGGGCCTGGTGAAGATACCGCCTGGTGAAGTGGCCGTGACGGAGGTAAACGGCCGTTTTCATCGCCTCGTCCCCAGCGGAACCCACAAAATTGGCCGGTTTGAATACATCCACTCCCTGGTAGATTTGCACGCCCAGGATCGCCACGTCGAAGAGATCTCCCTCGTCACCCAAGATGGCATAGACATCACGGCCGACGTTACCCTCTCATTCCGCATTGATACCGGAGGGCCGGTCCCCACCCGCGATAACCCCTTCCCCTACAATCCGGAAGCGGTATACCTGGCCGCCTACACCGGCGTCGTCCGCGCCGACGGGGGCGCTTCCACCTGGCAGGATGTGCCGGGCAATACGGCGCGTGGCACACTGACCGGCCTCATCGCCAAATACCGCCTGGACGAATTGATCCATCCGGGCGGCCGGGGCGACCCGTATGCCACGCTAAATCAAGAATTGCGCCGGAGCCTGCGCAACGCTCTGGCAGATTCTGGCCTGGAACTTCTCAGCGCCCACATCGGCCACCTGGAACTTCCCCAGGCCGCTTCGCAGCAATACATAGACCGTTGGCGGGCAGAGTTGGATACGCGCATTCTCCTGACGATGGCTGATGGCGAGGCCAATTCGCTGGCCGAGATGGACATTGCCCGCGCCGAGGCGGAGTGGATTATGTTCCAGGCGATTATGGAAGGGCTGAACAACGCCCGCAGAGATGGCGGCACGCCGGCCATTCGTGAGGTGATCGCCCTGCGCATGGTTGAAGCGTTAGAAAAAATGGCGCGCCAGTCTGAATCGCACCAGCCCTTGCCAGCCCATTTGCTGCCGCAGCTTCTGGATCTGAGAAAAACCCTGCGCCCGGAAAACAAATTACCGGCGCAGCGTGAGGGGAGCGATTAATCACCTATGGATGACCTCGACCAGGAGGAATCTCCGCCGACGCTGCCGGAAAGGTTGCAGGCGTTGCTGGAGATGCTGTTTCCAGAGCCGCCGTTGGTGGACATTCTCACGCTGAATAGTTTTACCTTTAGTGATCGCTTCACCCGGTTAGGGCCAGGGGCTGTCTCGGCCATTGAACGGGCGCAGCGGGTGACTCGCTCCAGTGGCGATTATAGCCAGATGGGGCTGAGTGAGTTTCACGCCGGGCTGATTTATTTGCACGAAGGGCAGTTCTTGGGAGCGGCCCAATACTTTACCGAGGCGCGCCGTTATTGGACCTTTGATGGCAGCGTAACGGCCGTTTGCCTCACCCATATCGCCCAGGGAATTGCCCAACAGGAAGCCTATCACTACGAACCCGCCCTCAGCCGCTACAGCCAGGCAGAACGCTGCCTGCGCCGCGTCACTGCGGACCTGACCGGCGATAACCGCTCATTTTTGGCCGGCTGCCAGGCGTTGCTGGCCGACTGCCGGGCAGAGCTAAACCGGCGGATGCAGGCGATGGACGACAGACCCGATACAGATCGCTCTACGCGCCACGTCCCGTTACCCCCTGCGGAAAGCCCCGCTACCTCCGAAGAAACCAGCACCGTAGCCGAGCCACCTCCGCCGCCTCCGCCACCTCCTGATCTGCGCCCGCCAGCCAATCCGCCGATTGTCAGAATCCGGTCGGAGCCAGCGCCAATCCAGCCTGTTCCGGCATCCGACGCAGAACAGGCAGAACAGACAGAGCCAGAAATATCCCTATCGCCGGTCCCCGGCCATCGTACGGCAGATCCTCATCTCGTCTGGTACAAAGTTGACCCGGCCGATGATTTCGACGTGCGAGCCTGGCGCGCCGACCTGTCGGCCGACGCCTCCGTGTTGGTAGACACGCGCATTGAGCGTTACGTTTTTCAGCCAGGAGACCTGGTGGTAGTCAACAGCGAGCAGGCAGTGGGCCAGATTCCCGTGCGTCCCACCTTGCCGCTACGCCAACAATTTCCGCTCCCTATCTTCCTCGGTGAAGTGGAAAAACCCCCACAAAACGGCCGTGGTGGGCTGCCCGACAGGGTTGCGGGCAGCGTGAAACTATCGCCGGATACGGAAACACCGTTGTATGCTGAGGATATTATTGGTATTGTTATTGGCGTCTGGGCTGGCATTCCTTTACAGCCTCGTCCGGCAAAGTAACGTTCAAACCCCCAGAGTTCGGGGGCGGAATGGTTGAACGCTTACAACGTGGGAGCAATCCAGGAGGATAAGGCATGGCGAAACACATTTTGGTAATCGGGGCTACTTTGCTGGACGCCAGGGGGAAACCGCTGGCCGGACTGGAGCCTGGCACGTCGAACCCGGCCGATTTGCTGATCACGCGCGGCGGCACGGCGCGCAACGTGGCGGAAAATCTGGCTCGTCTGGGCGCCGACGTTATCCTGATTTCGGCCGTTGGCCATGATCTCATCGGTGATCAACTGCTGGCGCAAACGGCCGATGCCGGCGTCAACGTCAATTACGTCCTCCAGGAAGATGATTTCCACACCGGCGCTTACCTGGCCCTGCTGGAAGATAATGGTTCGCTCTCGGTCGCCTTGGACGATGTGAGCATCATGCAGGTGATCACCTCCGGCTATCTGCACCGTAATCGGAAGCTGTTCCGCGACGCGGCGTTGGTGCTGATGGATGGCAGCCTCTCGCCGGACGCGATGGCGACAGTCGCTCGCCTGGTAGCGCGTTACAACGTGCCGCTCTGCGCTGATCCGTCTTCAGGGAGATTGGCGTATAAATTACGGCCGTTTCTCCCCCAATTGCGCCTCATCGTCCCCAATGTCATCGAGGCGGCGGCCATCTTGGACGTGGAACCGCCCGGCGACGATCCCGACGACAACCTCATTCTAGCCCGCCAACTGGTCCAGGCGGGGGTGGATGTCGCCGTGCTGACGCTGGCCAATTACGGCATCAGCTACGCTACTTCCGACGAATTGGGCTACCTGCCCGCCCGGTATGGCCGGGTGGTGGACAATACTGGCACAGGAGACGCGGTGACGGCGGCGATCATGTTTGGTTTGCTGAATGAATTGCCGGTGATTGAAGCGTTGCGCCTGGGGGCGGCGGCTGCCAGCCTGACGGTGCAGACCCATGATACTGTCGTGCGCGACCTCAGCCTGGATATGTTGTACGATCATTTGATTGTGTAGGGGGCTGGTGGCCGGTTGGCGGTGGCCGGTGGCTGGCAGAAAGGTTTTGTCGGATGCTTTTGGATAATAATTTTTGGGGCCTGATTATAGGGACCGTCTATATTTTTGGCATCATTGGGCTGGCGGAACTACTGCGGAAGTGGCGCGGGTATAGCAGCGGTTTCACGCGCAAGGTGATCCATATCGGGGTGGGGATGATGAGCTGGGCGCTCATCTTTATCTTTACCTCACCCTGGCCGTTTATTGTGATGTG
>CAYONK010000379.1:0-5256 GCA_964405285.1 uncultured Ardenticatenaceae bacterium | reverse complement strand
CGATTGACGATTGACGATTGACGATTGTTCCGGCACATGCCAATACGGCAGATCATAAATCGCGCGCCCCGTTGACTGTTCACTGTTCACTGTTGCCTGTTCACTGTTAATTTCCGTCGTGATCACCGTCGTCACCGTCACCGTCCCTGGCGCGACCAACGCGGGGTAAACGGCGTGGCTGGGAATCACCGCCTGGCCGACGCTGAGATAGCCATAGCTGCTGCCATCGGCGATGGGATTATTTGCCCCGTCGCGCAGGTCCACCGTGATGGTGTAGACCCCGGCCGCCCAGCCAGAGGTATTCACTTCGGCCAGATCATACAGGCGGGGCGCGCCGCCGAGAATCGTCAGGGGGAGGCTGCCGCTCCACTGCGTCGCGCCGGATGGAGCGACAACGGCCGTTTCCGCCACCGCCGCCAACCCCACCCCGGCAAAGTTCACCACCTGGGTCTGCAACGTCGTCGCGCTGCCCCCCACATCCACAAAAGGCGGGTCGGCGCTCACCGCCGTGAGTTGGATGAATTTATCCACCACATTCAGGCGAGCAACGGCCGTTCGCCGAATTTCCACCCCGCTCCCCTCCGGAAGCTGGGCCACAATCTCCGCATTCAAGCTATAGACGCCCAGGCTGTCCGGCGACAGATTCAGCGGCAGCTCCACCGTCGCCCCAGGCGGGACGGTGGGAGAGAAAAGCAGCGGGGGAGCCGGGGCGAGACCGGTGATGGTGACGGCGTAAGTCGTCGCTACCGCGCCCCGATTGCTCACAGTCAGGGTCAGATCGGCCGTCTCGCCCAACAGAATCGCCTGCAAAGAGGGGGTAAAACGGCCGTTCGCCCCATATTCCGCCGCCAGACAGACCTCCTCGCCCAGGCTGGCTACCGCTTCGCTCAGGTCGGCCACCGCCGCCAGGATAGCGGCGTTGCTCGTTTGCGTGGAGAGATGGGCAACGGCCGTTTCCAGCCCCGCCACCCCCGGTAAAACAGTCGGCGTCGCCCCGGCGCGGGCGTAACCGGCCACCGCGTTCCCGGCCGTCGCCACCCGGTCGCGCAGCGGCAGCGGGCAGTCGCCCCGCTCGCACCACTGCTGCAACTCGATAACGGCCGTTGCCAACCCCTGCACCGCCTCCCGATACGAATTTGTCCCCAGGCGGCAGGCATCCGCCGCCAAAATCGTCCCCACCACCTCATCCACCACCCAGACATGGGTGGCAATCGTCTGCGTATACACCCCATCCGGGGCCGGGCTGCTAAACCAGACCGGGAACAACTGACCCAGCGGCGCGTCCTCGCCCACCGCCAGCGTCACCACCTGCCCGGCCGTCTGCCCCGGAGCCAGGGCAAAGGGGGATTGCGGCGGGCCAACGGGGGCGATGGCCGGGATGGCCGCCTGCGCCGTCAGCGGGAAGGTTCCCGCCGCGTTGCCCACGTTGCTCAATTCCACCGTCACCGTCGCCACCTCGCCCCGCTGCACGTAGTGCATCGGCGGCTCGACCGCCACGTAGCTGAAAGGCACGCCCGGCATGGTGAAGCTGAGATCGGCGCTCTGGCTGAGGCCGGTGTTGGAAACGGCCGTTACCCCAAAGGCGAACGCCGTCCCTGGCGCGGGCAGGGTGTCGTCATTCGGATCCACATACAGCCCGATCATCCCCAACGCCCCCGGCGGCAGCGCCAACGAGGCGCTGGTCGCCCGCCCACTCTGGCTGAGCAGCGTCCAACCCGGCGGCAGACCACTCACGCTCAGGTCAAAAGTGCGCGGCGCGTTGGCCGTATTGGTGATGAAGATGGTGTAGGCCGCGCCAGGGATTTGCGCCTGGCCGGTGTTCGTGCTGCCCGTCACCGCGTTCGGGTCCAGAACCGGCCCCATCGGCACGGTGAAAATGTCGTCCGGCTCCACGGCAAAGGCGAAGCCGTCGAAGCTACCCACGCTGATGGTGTGAACGGCCGTTAAAATCAGGTCCGGGTATTGGCCCGATTGCGCCGCCACCAGAATGGCGTACTCGCCCGGCGCGGCCCCGGACGGCGGGCGAACGCTGATCGCCCCATTCGCCGCCACTTGCGTATGCCAGCCAGCAGGCGCGCTGGCGGTGATGGTGTAGACGCCGCCGAAGTTGGCGAAGATGTCGGTCTGGAAGGTCGTCGTCGCCAGCGGCTCCGCGCTGCTGCTCTCCGGCGATAGATTCAGGGTGAAAACGTGCGCGTCGTTGTCTTGCAGTGTCAGCTGGTCGGTTGTGGCGTTGGATTGGCTGATGGGCAGCCCGCCGTCATACCCGGCCACCGCCAGGCCGTTGCTGACGTTCAGCGGAACCCCGCCAAGCGTCGCCACGCCAGTGGCCGGACCGACGCGGAGTTGCCCGGCGGTCGCCTGCCAGTTGGCCGAGGCGGCGAAGTTGGCCGCCGCCCCCGCCCCCAGGCCGCTCAGGTTGGCCGGATTGTTCGTCTCAATGGTGAAGTCGCCGCTGTGGCTGGCCCCGCCCAGGCTGACCGTCGCGCCGCGCAGGGTGAGCAGCATCGCGCCGCCGGGGGTCAGTTGGGCGTTGAAGTCGCCCCAATCCGCCCCGCCACCCAGGCCATCCAGGGCGGGAGCGTAGAGGCTAAAACGGCCGTTCCCTTGCAGGGCAACGCCCCCCGGATTGGCTTGCAGGCTGAATGAGTCGCCGGAGGCGGGAACGGCCGTTAGCGGCCCACTGCCCAACAACACCCCATCCGCGTCGCGCAAAGCGCCGTTGGCGGTGAGGCTGGCAGCCGGGAAGGTGTGGGCTGCCGCTGCCGTCCAGCCGCCGTTCAACCCGCCCAACGCAGTGAGGTCGCCGGTGGTGAGGGTGGCGTTGAGGGAAACGGCCGTTGTGCCCGCCGCCACCGCGACGGCCGCGCTCGCCTGCGGCTGGCTGCCATCGGGCGGAGCCACTGCCTGCCAGCTTTGCGGTACGGGCGGGTCATACTGCACCACCGAACTCAGGTAGTTCTTCGCCGTGTTTTGCCCCAGGCCGAAGAAGTCGGTCGCCTCGCCAGTGGCCGCGCCAAACGCCCCCGCGCCGCAGTTGCCCGCCGCCCACACGTCGAAGCCGAAGATGATCGAGCCAAGCGCGGAAAGGCAGGTGACAGCCGTCGCCGCCGCCCCTACCTGCCACAGATAGGCGTCCAGGTCGAAGGTGTTGTCGCCAATCGCCTTGTCTATCCGGTCGGCGACGAAGCCGAGGGTGTAGGAGGTGAAGCCGAGGATGAAATCGGTCATCGGGCCGCCGATGATCGAGCCAGCGCCCAGGCCAGTCAGGTATTCCAGGGCAGCGACGTGCAGCCCGTTCTCCATCACGCCGATGGTCTCGCCGCTGAGGGCGTCCACCTGCCACCAGCCGAGATGGTAATCGCCGTCAATCCAGACCGGCTCTTGTGGGGCGATGAGGATGTTGCCATCCAGGGCGGCCAGGGTGATCCGCGCTTTGGCTTCGTCGGAGTAGGGCAAGTGTTCCAGCCAGAGCAGGTTGCCGGCGGTGATGATGGTGGAGGGGATGCCTTGTTCGGTGGCGGCCTCGAAGAGGCGGGCGGTGGTCAGGGCGGTTTGCCCCAGGGCGTTGGAGAGGGCGGCCCCTTCCAGCCCCGATTCGACGACGCCTTTGGCCATGTTGAAGCCGAAAACGGCCGTTTCTGCCTGCCCCGGATAAGCCAACACCCGCGCCGACGTGTCGCGCAAATCGAGGGTGAAGGTGGGCGTGATCCCTTCGCCGGGCTGCACCGCCGCCGTCACCAGCCGGGGCGAATCGTAATAGGCGCGAACGAAGAGGTCGCGCTGCGTGTCTACCAGCAGCCGGTCGGCCGCCTCGGCAAAAGTCAGCCCCACGTCGCCCAGGTAGCGGGCCATATCCATCTGGAAATTGGCGCGAATTCGGGCCAGATCGGCCAGTTCTTCGGGGGTGTGGCTGGCGGCCGCTTCCAGTTCCATCAGCCGTTCGGCGTCGGCGTTCAGGTCGCTGAGGGAGGCGAGGGCGGCGGCGCGAGATTGGGCCAACGCGCCCGCCGGGACCAGGTTGGGCCAGAAGCCGGTGGCGTATATATCGAAGGGGGAGACGAAGGGGGGCGAATCGCTGCCCAACGTCAGATTGAGCGGCCCCGCGCTGCCATAGAGCCGCGCCGCCACGCCGATGCGGTCGGCGACGGTGCGCTCGTAGCTCTGGCTGTCGCCATTTGGAGCGAGTAGAGTGAATTCCAGCCAGAGGCCGGTGTGGAAGATGGTCCCCAGGGGAAAATTGGTGAACACGTCCTGATAGGGCTGGCCGAGCAGCGGCTCCCGGTCGCCGATGAGCAGGTAAGGGGTGTAGGTGTGGATGATGTTGCTGAAGACGAGGCCGGGCTGCCCCTGGGTCTCCACCAGATGGGAGAAGGCGACCGGCTGGGTGGCGATTTCCACGCTGTTCAGGGTGAAGTCGAGCGGATAGGTGGAAGCCAACCCGCCATTGCCGATGTTGAGCGGGTAATAGTTCTCCGCTTTGAGGCGGATGCGGACCTTGTGGCGCAGGTCGTCGGGCAGTTCGGCGAGGCGGTCGCTGCCGTCGTTGGCGGGCGCGGCGAAGGATTGGCCGGGGGCGGCGTCGGCGAAGCTGGGGTCGAGGTCGGTCCAGCCCTGGCCGGGCAGGTAGGCTTCTACCCACCAATGGTCGCTGGCTTCGGCCAGGAGGGTGTGGTTTTGCAGGGGGTTGGCAACGGCCGTTCCCTCTGGCACATAGCCGGTGAACTGCGTCGGCGCGGGGAACATGCTGGCGATCAGGCTTTGGGCTTCGGCCGGGGCTAACGCGCCGTGCCGGTAGCGGGCGGGGATGCCGCTGGCCCGCAGCATGGCGATCAGCAGGCTGGCTTGGTCGGCGCTGTTGCCCGCGCCGCTCCAGAGCGTGCCGGCCGTGCCGCGCAGCGAACCGTTATAGGCTTCATACCCCAGACCGCGAACGAAGGCGAAAAGTTCGGCCGGGTCGTGGCCTAATTCGGCCGCCTGGGTCAGCATGGAGGGGTCATACAACTCGGCGTCCGGCGTCCAGATGAGCCATTGGGGCAGGTCTTCCGGGGCGAGGGTGGCCGGGGCGGTCTGGGCGCTGACGGCGCGACCGTGGAGCATGGCCCAGGCGGCCGCCCCGCCGTCCAGGTCCACAAACTGCCCGGCCGCGCCGGGGCTGTCCACAGTGATGACGACCTGGGCGCTGCGGCCGGGCGGGATGTCAGGCAGGGTCCAGGCGAGGGAACGGCCGTTTTGCTCTGGCAGCAGGTCAGCGTC
>CAYONK010000378.1:0-5263 GCA_964405285.1 uncultured Ardenticatenaceae bacterium | reverse complement strand
CAGTTGTTGACCGGGTTGGGGCTGCCGCGCGGCGCGGCGCATACGGAGTTTATTCGGGGGAAGGAAAACGGCCGTTACTACTTCCTGGAAACGGCCGCCCGCGTCGGTGGGGCTAACATAGACAAGCTGGTCAAAGCGGCCACCGGCGTCGAACTGTGGGCCGAAGCCGCCCGCATCGAAGTCGCCCACGCCCGTGGCGAGCAGTACCACCTGCCCCCCCTGCGCCACGACTACGCCGGGCTGATCATCTGCCTGGCCCACCAAAAGCATCCTGATTTGTCCGGCTACCAGGAGCCAGAAATCGTCTGGCGGCTGGACAAAGAGTACCACGCCGGTCTGATCGCCGCCTCGTCCGACCCTGGCCGTATCGAATACCTGATGAGCCACTACGCCGAACGCTTCGCCCACGACTTCCTGGCCGTCCAACCCCCCAAAGCCGAAGCCCGCACCACATTTTAGGAAGAGATTGGAGATTGGAGATTGACCAATCTCCAATCTCTAATCTCTAATCTCCAATCTCCCCATGAAAGACCTTTCTTACTTGCTGAACAACATTCCTTCTTCGCCTACGTTGGCCGTCAACGACAAGGCGAAGGCGCTGCAACGCGCCGGGCATGACGTGATCGCCCTGGCTGGCGGCGACCCCGACTTCCCCACGCCGCCGCATATCGTCGAGGCGGCCTATCAGGCGATGCTGAATGGGGCCACCCACTATCCCGCGCCGATGATCGGCATCCCGGCCGCTTTAGAAGCCATCGCCGCCAAGATGGAGCGGGAGAATGGCGTCCCCGTGCCGGACCCGCGCCATCAGATTATCATCACGCCGGGCGGGAAGTGGGGGCTGTATCTGGCGTTAACGGCCGTTCTCAACCCCGCCGACGAAGTCCTCATCCTCGAACCCAACTGGGTCTCCTACCCGCCGATGGTCAGGTTGGCCGGGGGCGTGCCCGTCCCCGTCAGCCTGCCCGCCGAAGACAACTTCCGCATCACCGCCGACCGGCTGCGAGCCAAACTCACCCCGCGCGCGAAAGCGCTAATGGTCAACACCCCCTGCAACCCCACCGGCCGCGTCCTGGCCGCCGACGAGTTGGCCGCCATCGTCGAAGTTGCCCTGGAAGCCGACCTCTATGTGATTGCCGATGAGATTTACGAGAAACTGGTCTTCGACGGCCGTTCCCACCTTTCCATCGCCGCCGCCCCCGGCATGGCCGAACGCACCCTCACCGTCAACGGCCTCACCAAATCCTACGCCATGACCGGCTGGCGGCTCGGCTGGCTCGTCGCCGCCCCGCCGATCATCAAAGCCGCCACCCGCATGAACAGCCAGACCGTCTCCTGCGCCGCCACCTTCTCCATGCACGCCTGCATCGCCGCCCTCAATGGCCCGCAAGAGATCATCGCCGAAATGCGCGACGCCTATCAGGCCCGGCGCGACTTCATGGTCAAGGCGCTCAACGAAATCGAGGGGGTCGCCTGCCGCTCCATCGAAGGAGCCTTCTATCTCTTCCCCAGCTTCCCCGGCAGCGGCAAAAACAGCCTGGAGCTGGCCGACGCCCTGCTGGAAAAAGCGCAAATCGCCAGCGTCCCCGGCATCGCCTTCGGCCAGAGCGGCGAAGGCCACGTGCGCTTCGCCATCTCCACCGCCCTGCCTGACCTGGAACGCGCCGTCGAACGCCTGGCCCGCATCGCCCACGAACTGTAGAGGCGGGCCTTGTGCCCGCCCTATTTACGGCAAAGGATCCATCACCTGCAATGAGGTGATCCAGGCAAAATCTCTCGTGTTGTGTGTGGCGAGTGTCAGATTGTGGTAGAGCGCGGTCGCCGCGATGAGTGCATCCCCCAACGACATAGATCGCTCTTGACGTAGGGAAACGGCCGTTTGAAACACATCCGCCGAAGGGTACAGCACCGTTAACTCGGCAAACAAGGCTTGCAGAGCGCGCTTTTCTGCCAGACTCAACTTGTGATACCCCAGCACTTCCACCAGACTGATCGCAGAAACCATAGGCCGAACTTCAGCAAACCAATCTACCAGCGTTGGGTTGTTGGTAGCCGCATAAATGATCAGATTGCTATCTGCCAATATCATATCTGTCTACCTGGAAGCTCTCTATCCTGGCGAATTTGTCTCTGCCATTCTCCAGGGTCCGCAATATCAGCAAAAGCGTTTAGCTCTGTCAGATTTTGCAATGCCGCTTTAATGCGTTGACCCCGCTCTTCTTCCGCAGAGACAGGCGTGGTCTGGATGCGTTGTTGCAGAAATAGAATGAAATCCAGAACTTCATTCTGTTTTTCCGGCGGTAACGTGATCAACTGTTGCTCAATTTGCTCTATCAAAGCCATTTTGGCCTCCGGTGCTGCGCTTAAATTCCTGAACATCTGTAATGTAAAAGAAATCCTAAAGGATGTCAAAGCCAAAGGGGTCACCTGAGCGCAAAGAGTGAAAAATGCCGATTTCTAGCAAACGCTAATGGTTCCTGCCCCCGTCCCGTGTTAGAATCATGGGTCGGCTTAACTACGAATTGAGACTGGAGATTAGAGATTGGCGATTGTTCAATCTCCAATCTCGACTCCACTGAAAAAAGGTCGCGCAAAGACGCAGAGGCGCAAAGTATCCGGAGTAAAAATCTGCGTGAATCTGCGAAATCTGCGGTTTTTTCGGAAGAGTCAATCTCTAACCTCCAATCTCTCCTACAGGAACCACATGTCCCTAGACAAAATCATCGTGCGCGGGGCGCGCGAACACAATCTGAAAAACGTCACGGTGGAAATTCCCCGCGACAAACTGGTCGTCCTCACTGGCATCTCCGGCTCCGGCAAATCCTCCCTGGCCTTCGACACCATCTTCGCCGAAGGGCAGCGACGCTACGTTGAATCCCTCTCCGCCTACGCCCGCCAATTCCTCGGCCAGATGGAAAAGCCCGACGTAGACCAGATCGAGGGCCTCAGCCCGGCCGTCTCCATTGACCAGAAAGGGGTCAGCCACAACCCCCGCTCCACCGTCGGCACCGTCACCGAGATTTACGACTATCTGCGCCTGCTTTTTGCCCGCGTTGGCACGCCCCACTGCCCGGAATGCGGCCGGCCGGTCAGGCCCCAGTCGGCCGAGCAAATCGTTGAGAGCGTGCTGAACATGCCCCAGGGCAGCCGCATCCAGATATTGGCCCCGCTGATCAAAGATCGCAAAGGCCACCACCAGGGTGTCTTCGACGACGTGCGCAAAGCGGGCTTCGTCCGGGTGCGGGTGAACGGCCAGGTGCGCCAGATAGACGAAGAGATCGAACTCGACCGCTACAAAAATCACAGCATCGAAGCGGTGGTAGACCGCCTGATCATCCGCTACACGCCCTACGACGAGAGCGAAGAGGCCAAAGCGGACCGCAGCCGCCTGACCGATTCCATCGAGACAGCGCTGACGCTAGGCAGCGGCGTGGTCATCATCAACGACGTGAGCAACCCGGACAACTCGACTGATCATCTCTACTCGGAACATCTCTACTGCCCCTATGATGGCACGAGCATTCCGGGGATCGAACCGCGTACCTTCAGCTTTAACAGCCCGCACGGCGCCTGCCCGGACTGCCAGGGCCTCGGCACAAACAAGCAGTTGGACGATGAGCTGATCGTGCCGAACAAGGAGCTATCGCTGGAAGAAGGGGCGATTGTCGGCTGGCCGACCGATGACAAGGCGGGCTATTACTGGCAGTTGTTGAAGGCAACGGCCGTTCACTTCCACATCCCCACCAACGTCCCCGTGCGCCAACTGAGCGAGGCGCAAATGCGCATCCTGCTGCACGGCGGCGGCGACGAGACCGTCACCGTCACCTACGTCAATCGGGATGGCGACACACGCCATTACCGGACCAAATACGAAGGCGTCGTGCCAAATTTGTGGCGGCGTTACCACGAGTCCACCTCCGATTACGTGCGGGAGAAGCTAGAGGAATTCATGGTCAATCGGCCGTGCCCCACCTGCGGCGGCACGCGCCTCCAACCCATCCCGCTGGCCGTGACCATCGGCAACGTCAACATCGCCGAGGTGACACACTGGTCGGTAGCTCGCACCCTGCCCTGGGCCGAAGGGCTGCGTGAAAACGGCGCTCTGACCGCCCGCCAGACGATGATCGCCCGGCCGATCTTCAAGGAAATTTGCGAACGGCTGCAATTTATGATCAACGTCGGGCTGGATTATCTGACGTTGGACCGGACGGCCGGCACGCTCAGCGGCGGCGAGGCGCAGCGCATCCGCCTGGCGACGCAGATCGGCAGCCAGTTGATGGGGGTGCTGTATGTGCTGGATGAGCCGTCCATCGGCCTGCATCAGCGGGACAATGCCCGGCTGATCGAGACGCTGAAAGGGATGCGCGATCTGGGCAATACGGTCCTGGTGGTGGAGCATGACGAGGATACGATGCGGGCGGCCGACTGGATTGTGGACCTGGGGCCGGGGGCGGGTAAGCTGGGCGGCGAGATCGTCGCCGAGGGGACACCCGCCCAGGTGGCTGAGAATGAGCGGTCGGTGACGGGGGGGTATTTGAACGGCCGTTTACGCATCCCCGTCCCCGCCAAACGGCGCAAAGGGCACAAAGGCCAGTTCCTCACCGTGCGCAATGCCCAAGAAAATAACCTGAAAAACGTAGACGTGGCCATCCCCCTGGGCAAATTCGTCTGCATCCCCGGCGTCAGCGGCAGCGGCAAAAGCTCCTTCCTGGTGGAGATCCTCAGCAAGCGGCTCAACCAGCACTTCTACAAATCCAAAGAGCTGCCCGGCCGGCACGCCGCCATCGAAGGGCTGGAACACCTGGACAAAGTGATCGAGATTGACCAAAGTCCCATCGGCCGCACCCCCCGCTCCAATCCTGCTACCTACACCAACCTCTTCAACCCCATCCGCGACCTCTTCGCCGGGCTGCCAGAGAGCAAGATACGCGGCTACCAGCCAGGGCGCTTCAGCTTCAACGTCAAAGGCGGCCGTTGCGAGGCGTGCCAGGGGCAGGGGCAAAACCGGATCGAGATGCAATTTTTGCCGGACATCTACGTGCCTTGCGACATCTGTAACGGGGCGCGTTACAGCCGCGAAACGCTGCAAGTGACCTACAAAGGATTGAACATCGCCCAGGTATTGGACCTGAGTGTGGATGAGGCGCTGGAATTCTTCGAGAACATCCCCACCATCCGGCGCAAGTTGGAGACGTTATGGGATGTGGGCCTGGGCTACATCCACCTGGGGCAGCCCGCGCCCACCCTCAGCGGCGGCGAGGCG
>CAYONK010000377.1:0-5278 GCA_964405285.1 uncultured Ardenticatenaceae bacterium | reverse complement strand
GGCGGGCACGGTGATGACCGCTTTGGTGACCGGTT
Source organism: uncultured Ardenticatenaceae bacterium (assembly GCA_964405285.1). GTDB lineage: Bacteria > Chloroflexota > Anaerolineae > Promineifilales > Promineifilaceae > Leptovillus. The sequence goes on along the minus strand of CAYONK010000377.1, from coordinate 5,243 downwards.
CGCCCAGGTAGGCTTCGGCGTCGCGCTTCAATTTCTGCAAGACGAACGCCGAAATCTCCTGCGGCGAATAGGTCTGGTTGACCACCGGCGCGCTGACGCGGGCGTCTCCCTGCGGTCCGGCGACGATGGCGTAAGGGACCATTTTGCGCGTCCGCTCCGTTTCCGGCGCGTCGCTGCGCCGCCCCATCAGCCTTTTGATAGAGTAGATGGTGTTCTCCGGGTTGACGACGGCCTGCCGCTTGGCGGTCTGGCCGACGAGTCGCTCGCCTTTCTTGGTGAAGGCGACGACGGACGGGGCGGTATTGCCGCCCTCGGCCGTGGCGATGACCATGGGGTCGCTGCCTTCCATGACGGCAACGACGGAATTGGTTGTACCTAAGTCTATGCCGATAATTTTGCTCATGTTATTTTTGTCCTCCGCATTCGTAGGGCGATTTTCCAAATCGCCGACTCAATCTTATTCATTCGTCATTTGTATTCTTCGGTGCGAACCAGCGGGCAGCAAATGCCTGCCGTTATGTTAGCATGGCAGTATTGTAGGGGCGGCGCGTTAGAATTTAGTCAGAAGGACATTAGATATGTGTATGAGAAGCGAAAAGGCCAGGCGATGGCCGGCAGCCATGCAAAAAGCCCGCAGGAGATGATGGATGTATACCGGGTAGGTTTTGTGAGCGAGGTTGACTTGGTGCTGGTCAGGTCTTATCGCATGTGGTTATGAATCGGAGTCGTCGGGCGGGGCAACGGCCGTTTCCGGGACCGGAATCGCCGCGCCATAGGGGGACCAGGTGGGGCTGGCGTTGGTGGCGTCGCCATCCGTCAGGCGGCGGGCCAGCCCATCGGCCAGGGTGTAGAGGTAGAGGTCGTTGTTGAAGATGAAGGCGAGTTCGCCGCCGGTCGGTCCCCAGGCCATAAAGCCTTGCTGGCGGGGAAAGTAGCTGTTCTCGTTGGGCGAGGGGAAGATTTGCCGGGCGTTGCTGCCATCCTGGTCCATCAGCCAGAGGGTGTAGCTGCTGCGCTGGCTGTCCAGTGGGTTGGTCGTGCGAAGGAAGGCGATGGGATCGGCGGCGGCCGGATGGGTGGCCCAATGCAGGTGCGCCCACATCCCGGCGTCGGCCACGAACGGGGCAGCCAGACCGGTGGTGGTGTCTATGGTCCAATTGGCGAAGATGGCCTCTGCCGGATTGTCACCCTCGTGACGGGTGAAGGCGAGAAAACGGCCGTCTGGCGACCAGGTGAGCGTTGGAACCCACACCCAATCGCCGGGCGGGTCGAATTCGGTGAAGGTGTGCAGCAGGGTGCGCTGCGCTTCGCCCCGCGCCGGTTCCAGATTGATCAGACCGATTTCGTTGGCGTAGCTGTAGGCGATTTGCGTCCCGGTTGGGGACCAGGCGTAGTTGCCCCCCCACCAGGAGTAGAGGGCGCCGTAGGCTTCCACAATTTGCTCCGGGGAAAAGTCGGCGTTCTCGTTGGCCGGGATGACGCCGCGCCAGAGGTCGTTGTTGGCTTCCCAGCCGGGCGGGGTGCTGATAGAGATGGCGGTGGTGTAGGCGATCTCGCCGATAGCCGACTCGCTGGCCGGGTTCCAACCGGCCCAGAGAACGTCTCCCACGCCGAGGGGGCGCGGTTCGGCGTCGCGCCGGGTTTCGATGATGTAAAGGGCATTGTTGAAGCTCGCCGGATCGCCATCTACCTGGCTGTAGAGCAGATGATCCCCGGACGGGGAGAGAGTGAAAACCCGCCCGTCAAGCTGCCCGCCGACGTTGAGCTGTTCGGGGAAAGCGGTGGCCCCACGCAGGAGAACGGCCGTTCCGTCGCTGATATACGCCAACAACCCCTCGAAGCTGACATTGCCCCGCGCCGCGCCGATGCCTACCATCACAATCTCGTCCTGAGGCGGTTCGATGACCAGGGTTTGCGTCGGCCAACGTTCCGCTTCCAACCCGTCGCGGTAGACGATGCGGACGGTGGTCTCTTGCAGGCCGGGGCGGCCAGCCTGGACAATGCGCGGCGGGTCATCGGCGTCCATCGCCTCACTGCGGACGATGCGGCGGGCGAAGGGGATGCTCTGGCTGACGGTTTCCAGGCTCTCGCTGCGCCGGACGATGGTGATGGTTTCGTCACCGGTGAGCGGGGTGTAGAGCGGGGGCGTCACCTCGTCGCTCTCGCCCACTTCGAGGCCAGCCTCGGCGAGCAGTTCGCGCACGTTGGCGGCCTCGGTTTCCAGCGAAAGGCTCTGGCCGTCGGCGAAGAGTTGGACCTGAATGGGGGTGGAAACGGCCGTTGTCGGCCCACTCTCCACCGCGCAGCCAACCAGGAAGAGAGGGAGCAGTAAACAGTGAACAGTGAACAGTAAACGGTAAACGGTTCTCAAGCGTTTTGCCACAGTTCACGCACGTCAGGGGAGAGGCCATCGGCGACCCGATTGCTGACGTTCGCCCCAACCAGGCTCTTGAGGCCCTGGAAGGTAGCCTGAACCGGGTAGCGAGCGAATTGGGCGTCGGTGTTGCCGGCGCGGCGGGCCACCATGCGTTGGAATTCTAACTGGGTCAGGCTTTTGTCGGGAAAATGGAGGAGCCAAAACTGGCGCTTTAACTGTTTGCGCAGTTCCTCCGGCAGCGCTTGAGCCAACTCCTTCTTCGCCCCCCGGCTCAGATTGAGCGCCAGGGTGCGCAGCGTCGCCTCGCTCCAGCGGTGGGCGTGGTCCGGTGTGCGCAGCTTGCCTGTTTGCTGCACGATGGTGTAATAGTTACTGAGATTATTGTCGTTGCTCATACTTTCTTCTGCCTCCAAGATGGCTCTTTTTACCCCGCGCCGGGCGAGGCGTCAAGTTTGACGACTCGGTAATAATTGCTATACTTCTAAGGTTCATTTTCATCCAACAATGAATTATAAACAAACAGTTCATTTTAAGGTATGCAAAGACCTGACAGGTTGGCCGACTTGTCAGGTTTTATCATGAATCATCAAAAATCCCCTCGCCCGGCGAGGAGTTGACAAGCTGAGGAAAGAATTATGTCTGAGGAACGTTATACACTGGTAGCCGAACCCCGCGTCATCGTGGGCAAGAAAGTCAAGCAACTGCGCCGCGCGGGTTGGACGCCGGCCGTCATCTACAGCACCAAGCAGGAGCCGCTCAACATTCAGTTAGAAACCCTGCCGCTGTTCAAGACGCTGCGCAAAGCTTCGACTACTCATCTCATTGATATTGAGTTGAGCGGCGGCAAGCACACCGTCCTGGCGCGGGAAATTCAGCAGCACCTGACGCGCGGCGATTTGATCCACGTTGATTTCTTGAAAGTGGACATGAAAGCCACGATCAGCTCTGAAGCAGAATTGGTTGGCGTTGGCGAATGCCCGCCGCAAGAAGAGGGGCTGGGTACTGTGAATATGGCGGTACGCAGCGTGACGATTGAATGTCTGCCGGACAATCTGGTTTCTCAGATCGAGGTGGATTTGAGCAAGATTCAGACCCCCGAAGATGTGATCAGCGTGGCTGATCTGGTCGCCCCCGAAGGTGTCACGATCATGGCCGATCCGGAAACAATCGTGGCTTCCTTCGCTTATGATCGCGCCACAATAGAAGGCGAGGAAGAAGGCGAGGAAGAAGTAAGCGAAGATTTTGCCCCAACTGCGGATGCTGTCGAAGTGATCGGCAAGGGCAAGAAAGAGGACGAGTTCGAGGATTAATTGGCTCGGCTCGCTGCCATTTGATAAGAATAAGGAGGCTGGAACCAGGATTGGTTCTGGCCTTTTTTGTTTAGTTGGGAGTTGATAGTGGGTAGTTGGGAGTTGAGCGGTAGATGGGCGGTGCGGCTGGGGCTGCTGCTGGTGTTGGTGGCGGCGGCCGTTTTGCGCTGGACGGGGTTGGATTGGGATGATTATCATCACTTTCACCCGGACGAGCGGTACATCCAATGGGTGGCGACGACGATTGGCTGGCCGGATGATTGGCGCGTGGCGCTTGACCCGCAGCAGTCTACCTTTAATCCGTATTATTGGCCGCCGGGGGCGAGCAGCGAGGGCATTGTGGTGCCGCAGGATGAGCCGCGCAAGTTTGCTTATGGGCATCTGCCGCTTTATCTGGCGGTGGCGGCGACGGGTCTGGCGAGTTGGGCGGGCGGCTGGCTGGCGGATTGGCTGCCGGCCGATTGGCTGCTGACGCGAGATATTTTGAATGGGGCGGGGTTGGGGATGTTTTGGCACGTAACGGCCGTTTCCCGCGCCCTCACCGGTTTATTCGACCTGGGGACCATCCTTTTCACCTTTTTACTGGGGCGGAAGCTGTATAACCCGGCCGTCGGCCTGCTGGCGGCCGCCTTCCTGGCGCTGAATGTGATGCACATTCAACTGGCCCACTTCTTCACCGTTGACCCCTACCTGACCTTTTTCACCATCGGCGCGATCTACTTCATGGTCAAAAGCGCCACCCCTCCATTGACCATTGACAATTTACAATTGACCATTGACGCCCCCCCGCTCCCCCGCTCCCCCGCCTGGTTTGCCCTGGCGGCCATCTTCGTCGGCCTGGCGGTGGGGGCGAAGTTTGCGGCGGTGCTGCTGTTTTTACCGCTGGCGTTGACGGGCTGGTTGGTGTTTGGCGGACAGTGGTGGCGCTGGGGGGGAACGGCCGTTGTCGCCGCCTTCCTCGCCTTCTTCCTCACCAACCCCTTCGCCGTGTTGGACTGGTCCTGCGAGGTGATCACCCCGGCCATGCAGGTGGGGCCGGTCGCCATCCCCCGCCTCAATTGGGCCTCCTGCTACCTGGACAACATCACCACCCAAAGCGTGATGGTCGGCGGCGGCGGCAACATCCCCTTCACCCGCCAATATGAGGGCACACTGCCCTACCTCTACTTCATCGAGATGCAGCTTAAGTGGGGGATGGGTTGGCCGCTCGGCCTGGTCGCCTTCGCCGGGTTTGGCTGGGCGATCTGGGCCTTCATCAGGCGATTAAAGATTCACAATTGGCGGCAATGGCCGGACTTATTCATCCTTCATCGTTCAGAATTCATCATTTTGGCCTGGACCGTGCCCTTTTTCCTGGTGACGGGCAATTTTTTTGTGAAGTTTATGCGCTATTTGCAGCCGCTGACGCCATTTTTGATGATCTACGGGGCGGCGTTGTTGTGGCAGATCGGCCATCGTTGGGGGCAGATGGTCAGGTAGGTCTTTTTTACCTGGAGCAGGGTCGGTTCCTTTAGAGCCTGACCGATCACAGGATAAATCTTACCATATATAACCTT
>CAYONK010000376.1:0-5300 GCA_964405285.1 uncultured Ardenticatenaceae bacterium | reverse complement strand
ACCCGCCGCACGCCACCCTCGTGTTCGATCTGTTCCGCCCGCTCCCTCTGCCCCACAACCTGCTGCGCCTGCGCCAGCAGCAGCAGCACATCCGCATCGTGCAGGCTGGTGTTTTGCCGCCACCAATCCACCGCCGGACCCAGGGCAGCCAGCGCTGCCGCCCCATCTCCCCGCCGCAGATGGCACTCCGCCACCGCGCGCGCCCAGGCCAAAAACGGCCGTCCCCGGCCCAGGCTGTCCGTCTGTAAGCTACCCAACAATACCTCCGCCTCGTCCGGTTGCCCGGCAGCCAGCAGCACCCGCCCCAGACCGGCGCGATGCCAGATGCCGTAATCAGAATCGGCGGGCAAACCTACCGCTTCGCTGAGGGCGACGAGTTGGCGCAAGACAACGACTGCCTCTTCATGCTGCCCCATATTGCTGCTGTACAGACCATAATTGTACAAAACCGCTCCATACGCCCAGGGGTCGTTGAGCGTCTGGTAAAGGTTGAGCAGCGGGCGCAACTGGTTTCGCGCCTCTTCCCAGCGCCCCAGGTAAGCGTTGGCTTCGCCCAATTCGCGCAGGGCGTCGGCGAAGGCGGGATGCGGCGGGCTTTCTGGTTGGTAGTGGGTGAGGGCCAGCGCCTCTTCCGCGCTGGCGCGAGCGGCAGCGCACTGCCCTTCGGCGCGTTGGGCGAAAGCCAGATGGCAGAGTGATTGGTAGAGAACGGCCGTTTCCCCCACTTCCCGCGCCAGGTCACAAGCCAGTTGCAACTGCGCCAATCCTTCGCCCGACCGCCCCAGGGCATCGGCCAGATGCCAGCCAAGCGTCTGGCGAATTCGCGCCTCGGCCGGGCGGCTGCCTGTCTGCGCGGCCAGGGCCAGAGCTGCCGCCGCCGTCTCCTCGACCCGCGCAAAATTGGATTGCAAGACGTGCAGACTGATTTGTCCCTCTAGCGCTTCCAGTTGGGCGGCCGGATCGCCAACGGCCGTTCCCAATCGCAGCAGTTCGGCCGCGTCAGCCTCCCATTCCCCCAATTGCACCAGCGCCCGGCGCAAGACCAACCGCTGCCGCAGCAGCGCCCGGCGGGTCGTCTCCGGGGCAGGGAGATGGGGCAGCAGGGCAAAAGCGCGATCAAGCTGCGCCAATGCCACTTCATAAGCATACAGGTCGCGCGCCTGAGCCGCCGCCGTCTGGTAATGGATGACGGCCAGTTCCCACGCTTCTGCCGCCGCAAAATGGTCGGCCAGGCTGGCGGCGTTTTCCGGCCTGAATTGGGCCAGCGCCTCCCCCGCCCGCCGGTGCAGCAATTTACGCCGCCAGGGAGTCAGTTCCCGGTAAACGGCCGTTTGTAACAACCCATGCGGAAAAGCGATGGATGATTGGCGATTGACCAGTGACGATTGACCATTGACAATTCCTAACAACCCTTGCGCCAGCAGCTCGTCCAATCCATCTGCCGTCTCCGCTTCGCTGCGGGCGGCAGTCTGGCGGAGCAGCTCGTCGTCCAGATGCGGTGACAGAACGGCCGCCGCTTCCAGCAGTTGGCGGGCCAGCGGGGTCACATTCTCCAGGCGGGCGAGGATGGCGGCGCGTACGCTGGCGGGCAGGGGTAAATCGGCTGGCGGCTGGCTTAACTGACCGCTCGCCTGCAAATCGCGGATGATTTCCAGGATGAAGAAGGGATTGCCGCCGGTCGCGGCGCTCATCTGCCGGGCCAGCGGCTCCGGTGGCGCTGGGCTGAGCGCGGTGAGCAAGGTTTGCACGTCAACGGCCGTTAACCCTGCCAGCGCCACCTCTCGCAACCGGCCAGCGCGGGCGAAGGCATGGCGCAAGGTTGCCAGCCGGGGCGCGTCTGACGAGCGGGCAGCCGCCAGAATGACCAATCGCTCCGGCCAGACATTGGCCGCCAGATAGCTCAGGCAGCCTAAGGTTGCCGGGTCGGCCCAGTGCAAATCATCCAGGCAGAGCAACAGCGGGGCGGCAGATTGCCGGGCAAAGGCGGCCATCACCTGCGCCAACGCCTGATACAGGCGGGATGGGGCCTGGGCCGGTTCCGGGGGGAGTGGCGCGGGCGCAGGGTGGGGCAGCGCGGCGGCCAGTTCCGGCAGCAATGGACACAGTTCAGCCGCCCACAGGGGGGGAACGGCCGTCCACGCGGTCGCCTCGGTCAGGGTGGGGCGCAGCGCCTGGATCAAGGGATGGTAGGGCAGCGCCTCGCCGCCGGGATAGCTGCTCCCGACCAGCGCCGGTCCGTCGTGCCGGGCGATGATTTCGCGCAGCAGGCGGGACTTGCCCATGCCTGGCTCGGCGATAAGGAGGATCAGGCCGGTGGCTGGGTGGGCAACGGCCGTTCTGATGCGCCGCAGCAGCGCTTCCCGACCGGCCAGGGGCAGGTCCAGGCTGGGCAAAACCGGCAGCGAGGGCGCGGCCGGGCGGGGTGCGCCGGGTTCTAAAGCGGCGCGGGTGGCGGGCAGCGGGCTGACGCCCAATTCCCGCTCTAACACCAGGGCGCACTGCTCATACTGGCGTAAGGCGGCGGCGCGGTTGCCGCTGACGGCATAGAGAGCGATCAGCCGGGCGTGCATCGCCTCGTCCAAATCGTCGGCGACCAGATAGTGCCGGGCATAACGGATGGCGTTGGCGTACTGGGAAACGGCCGTTTCTCGCTCGACCAGTTCCGTGAGCAGATGGAGGTAACGCTGTTGGAAGAGAACGGCCGTTTGCCGCTGCCACGCCTCATACTCCGGCGCGTTGGGCAAGGCAAAATCGGCCATCAACGGGCCGCTGTAGCTGGCGACGGCCTCGGCCATGCGCTCCGGCTGCCCTGCCAGCCGCCAGAAGGTGTCGCTATCTGAACGGCAGAGAGCGGGATTGAGCGCGGCGCTTTCTTCAGTCAGGAGGAGCAAATCAGGTCGGGGCAGGGCGGCGCGCAAGCCGGAGAGCAGGCGGGTCAGATGGCGGCGGGCGGCGGCGTCTGGCGCATCGGGCCAGAAGAGGAATGCGAGTTGGGCACGAGGGACAGGCTCCAGCCGGGCCGCCAACCGATAAAGGAGGGCGCGCGTCTGGCGGCGGGGCAGCGACAAAGGGTACGATTGCCAGATCGTCTGGCAAGTCCCAAAGAGCGTGATTTGCATGGGCAAATTGTAGCACCGGTTGTTTGAACCAGGCATGGCAGCCGATGGCGCGGTTGCCAGCAGCCCGGCCCTGATTTTTCGCTCCGGAAAACAGCGCTTGCCAGATAGCAAGCCAACGGTATCATAGTCAGCCACACAAAGAACGGCCGTTGGCAACCATCACACCCCACCCAATCAGCAAACCAACGAACGAACCAATCAACCAACAGAGGAGAAGAAAATGAATCGTTTCACCCGCATCGGCCTGATCATCGGCGGCGTGTTGCTGCTGTTGATCCTTGTTTTATCCGTAAGCGGCGTGGTGATGGCTAGACGGCCGTTTCCCACCTACGCCGCCACTCTCACCCTGCCCGGTCTGAAAGACGAGGTCAACATCTACCGCGACGAATTTGGCGTCCCCCACATCTACGCCAACAACGAAGACGACCTCTTCTTCGCCCAGGGCTACGTCCACGCCCAAGACCGCTTCTGGCAGATGGAACTGTGGCGGCACATCGGCCAGGGGCGCGTCGCCGAAATCGCCGGAGCTTCCGCCCTGGAGCAAGATAAATTCATCCGCACCATCGGCTTCCACCGCCTCGCCGAAAGCTACATCGAAGCCTACCGCCGCGATTCCCCCGAATACATGGGCATCATGGACGCCTACAGCGCCGGGGTCAACGCCTACCTGGCCGACAACCGGGACAACCCCTCTCTCCACTTCACCATTCTTGGCCGCGTCTTTGAACCCTGGGAGATCGAACCGTGGGAGCCGGTCCACACCGTCGCCTGGGGCGTCGTCATGTCCTGGGATTTGGGCGGCAACTGGCGCAATGAGTTGACCCGCGCCCGCCTCTACCAACAAATCGGCCCGGAACTCACCGAGCGGCTCATCCCCGGCTACCCTTACCACAACCGCCCCGTCAGCGCCCCCACCGTTGACCAGATCAACGCCCTGCCCGCCGCGACAGGCGCATATAACGGCAGCCCGGTAGATTGGTCCCGTGTCAACACCAGTCTGATCGGCCACGTGCCGGAAGATGGCTTCGCCTTCGGCAGCGGTCCCGGCATTGGCAGCAACAATTGGGTAGTGGGCGGCGAACACACCGTCAGCGGCCTGCCTCTGCTGGCCAACGACCCCCATCTGGCGGTGCAGCTCCCGGCCATCTGGTACGAGGTGGGGCTGCACGCCCCTGGTTGGCACGTGCGCGGCTTCTCCTTTGCGGGCGTGCCCGGCGTGGTCGTCGGCCACAACGAGCGCATCGCCTGGGGCGTGACCAACGTCGGCCCGGACGTGCAAGACCTCTACATCGAGAAGATCAACCCCGACAACCCCAATCAATATGAGTTCATGGGGCAGTGGGAAGATATGATCGTCATCGAAGAGGTGATCAAGGTGAATGGCGGCGAGGATGTCATCTTGCCGGTGCGGATCACCCGGCACGGCCCGATCATCAACGAGGTGGTGGACGACCTGACCGATCCGCTGGCCTTGCGCTGGGCGGCCCAGGAGCCATCGCGCATTTTGCAGGCGGTGACGCTGCTGAACAAGGCGCAAAACTTCGAGGAGTTCCGCGAGGCGCTGCGCTTTTGGGACATCCCCTCGCAAAATGTGGTCTATGCGGACGTGGATGGCAATATCGGCTATCAGGTTCCCAGCTACATCCCGATTCGTAAGAATGGCGACGGCCGTTTACCCGTCCCCGGTTGGAGTGGCGAATATGAGTGGGAGGGCTACATCCCCTTTGAGGAGTTGCCCGCGATCTACAACCCGCCGCGCGGCTTCATCGTCACCGCCAATCACGCGGTGGTGGATGAAGCGTACCCGCACTTCATCAATTACGACTGGGCCGATGGCGACCGGGGGTTGCGGATTGAGCAGATGATCGCGGCGCGGCTCGCCAATGGGGGCAAAATCAGCGCCGCCGACTTTGCCGCGATTCAGGCCGATGGCTACTCCTTCCCGGCCGAGACCTTCGTCCCCCTGCTGCTAGAGATGAGCAGCGACGACCGGCAGGTGCAAGAGGCCCTGGACCGGCTGCGTGGCTGGAATTATGAGCAGACGGTGGACAGCGTACCGGCGGCGCTGTTTGAGATCTTCTTCACCCGGCTGCACTACAATATCTTGCAAGACGAGGTGGGCCAGGAGAATGTGGATGCCATCATCGGCCGGGATATGCTGATGTATGAGTTGGCCGCCAA
>CAYONK010000375.1:0-5309 GCA_964405285.1 uncultured Ardenticatenaceae bacterium | reverse complement strand
GCCACCTTTACGGCCGTACCCCACCCAAAACATGGCCTTTCTCCACACCCTACCAAACAAAACGGCCGTACCGCCCAGGCACGGCCGTCCAATCGAAACACCCTTACCTCAACCAAAACAGTGTCTTCAAAAGGTGTGTTCGCTATTAGCTTCCTCATTCAATTGGTGGATTGGGAACTGGAGATTAAAGATTGCCAGTCTCCAATCTCCGAAAGTACAAAGCTGTTTTTTGAACGAACCCAAAGTAACCCATGCTCAATTATGGCTATTACGGCGATCTCAAGAAATGATTGTTCTGATCGAGATAAGTCCAATCAATGGGCATAGCAGGTGGAATAAGCAAATTAGAATCTTGTGTCTGCGATCTGGCATTATGCCAAGGGCTTAAATAAGATGACCAGTCTATACGTTCTATTGGTGGAACAAGTAAATCGTAATCTAATTCACCAGGCAAAAAGCACATCCCTAGAAAATCTCCTATTTGATCTTTGTTAAGACCTGGAGGATCTTTATCAAGTAAATCCATCAGCTTACGAAGCTCCTCTGTAGATTTTTTATATGCCTCTTTAACCCATAGCCAACCGGGATCATCTGGTGGACCACCTGATGGCGGCGGCAAGAGATCTAGCAAGAAGTCGATCAAACTGGCGGGCGGGATATTCTCGCCATACATACTACCTATGAGGCCGGTTAGTCCCAATGGGTCTAGTGAATTTACAGGGTTGCTTCCCACATACACGTAGAGATTTAACCCATCGATATACTTAAGTGGATCGGGTTGCAAAAACCTTCCTAAACCAGGGCTATACGATCTTGCTCTATAGTAATAGTTACCGCTTTCGAGATCGTATTGTCTCCCAGTGAAGAAGTAACTATTATCAACACTTGAATTAGCCAAAAAGTGATTTGCCTGGTTGCCAATTTCTAAATCACCATAAACATCGTAACGATATCGTTCCACTAAGTTTGCTGCCATGGTGGTGATTTCTGTAATGCTGCTTAGCCCATCCCGATGGTAATAATAAGCAGTGTCGTTACGCTCCATTGTCAGAGGTTCATCAAATCTTGATCCATGTGCATAACTAGCCATCAGCCAGTTATCGTGATCATATTCTTCTAGGACATGATAACTTGTGTCATATAGGTAATGAACTGTTTCTCCACCCCAAACCTTGGCAATTCGCCGTCCGACCGCATCGTATATATATTCGGCCATTCCATCAGGGTTGTTCATCCCAATTTGTCGGTTAAGAATGTCATAGGTGTAGGTGTTGACACCATCGGCCAGGGTATTGCCGCGCGCATCGTACAGGAAAGGCGCGCCGTCTACCGTTTCATACCGGTTCATGGGGTTGGTCAGTTTCAAGCCATCATGCGGGGCGTAAAGCTGGCTGACGTCGTCGTTTTGCACTTCCAGCCGGTTGCCCAGGTTGTCCAGATCGTACCATTGCAGTTTGGCGTAGTTGGTAATGCTGATCGGTTCGGTGGCGTCGGCGCCATACCACACCTGCGTTAATTGGTATAAACCGTCATACGCATACACGTCGGCCGGATGGTCGGCTTCGTGCCAGCGCTGCATGTAGGTGCGGTTGCCCGCGTCGTCGTAGCCGTAGCGGTAGTCGGAGATCACCGTATCGGTGACGATGGCGCTGACGCGAGTGGTACGGTAGAGGGCATCATACTCGGTGCTGTTGACCACGCCGTTGGCATAGGTCAGGGTATAGTAACTGTCCAGATCATGGTAGGCGTAATCGGCAATCAGCGTGCCATCCCCTTCCTGCACTGTATCCAGCCGTCCCAGGGTATCCATGACCTGCACCCGCGCCACGCCGGAGGGGTAGGTGATGGTGTAGACACCGCTGAGGTAATTATAGCCATATCCCACCGGCCAGCTCAGCCCGTCTAGCGCCTGGGTAGTGGCGACCACGTCCCCCACATCGTTGTAGGTAAAGGTGAGCAGGCTCTCGTGCCCGTTGGCCGCTTCCGCGGCGCTGGTCATCCGCCCCATCGCATCATAGCCAAACCATTGGTCGGCCACGCCGGGGTCTTCGGTAGAGAAATCTTTGCTCACCAGGCGGCCCGCGCCGTCATATACGTGGGTGATGCTCTCATTGTCCTGGGTCAGGCGCATTCGCACATTGCCCCGACCGTCATAGACAAAACCCACAACCTGCCCATCGGCATAAATCTCCTGAGCGATCTCGTTGCGCGGCGTGTAGGTGTAGCGGGTCGGGTTGCTGTTGGCGTCCACGATTTGCGCCAGGTTGAGGGCGTTGTCATAGCTGAAGCGGGTGACGGCGTTCAACCCGCCGTCGTCGGCGATGACCATAACCGGCTGACCGAAACCGTTATAGAGCGTGCGCGTGGTCACGCCTTCGGGGTCGGTAGCCGTCTCCTGGTTGTTGAGCCGGTCGTAGGTGTAGTGGCTGCACAGATTCAACCCCAACACGTCCTGGCATGTCTGGCGCAGCCGGTTGAGGTCGTCGTAGGCGAAGCCGGTCACCACGCCCCGCTCGTCAATCATCTGCGCCAGATTACCGGCCGCGTCATAGACATATTCCGTTTCCAGGTTCAGCCCGCCGTCATCCTGACGGATCAGGCGCGGCCGGTTCAAGCTGTCATACTGGTAATGGGTGACGACGCCGCGCAGATCGGTGGCATAAATCAAGTTGTCGTTCAGGTCATACTTGTATTCGCGGCGCAGTTGCAGGCCGTCGCAGTCGCGCACCTCGGCCGTGCGCCGGTTATGGCTGTCGTATTCGTAACAGGTGGCGGTGTTGTCTGGATGGATGATGCGCGTGGCATTGCCGTTCAAGTCATAGACATACTGGGTGCGTAGATTTAAGCCGCCCTCGTCTACGGTTTCGGTCTGCAAACGGCCGTACCCATCATACGCATAGCGCGTCACATACCCATCAGCGTCAATCATGCGCTCCAATTGGCCGTCCAACGCATAGGTATAGGTCATCACTGCCCCCGCCGGGTCAATGGTGTTCACCAACTGATTGGCCGCGTCATACAGGTGAAGGGCGACGCTGCCCCGCCCATCCTGCTGCACCGCCAACTGCCGATTGATGTCATAGGTGTACTGCATCGAGACCAAGAGCGTCCCATCGCTGGTGCGTTCGCTCTCTAACTGGTCATGGGCATTGTAGACGTATTCCGTGGCCACGTTACGGCCGGCCGCGCCATCGGGCGTGTAATCCACGATGCGGCGCACCAGGTTGCCCCGGTCGTCATATTCATACTTCGTCACAATCCCCACCGCGTCCGTCTCTGTCAGGACGCGATTCATGCCGTCATACGTCAGCGTTGTGGTCAGGCGGTTGCCGGGAGCGATGGTTAACCCCGGATTGCCGGCGCCGTCGAAGTTGCGGTAGATGGTCGTCAGGTTCTCGCCCCCCTCGTCGGCGATGACCTGCGTCAGCAGACCCGGCGCCGGCGTTACGCCCGGCAAGAAGAGGGCGTTAGCCCCGCCATGCGCCTCGTCTGGCGTCCCCTGGGTGTAGACGTAGCGCGTCACCACGCTGCGGGCATCCCTTTCCGTGGCCAGCAGTCCCCACTGGTTGTAGGTATACTGCACCGTGGGCGCGACGATCTGCCCCAGGCCGTTATCCACCGGCGGGTATTGGATGCGAATCAAATGCCCCGCTTCGCCTAACTCCAGTTCGTAATCATAAAAGTAGGTGGTGGTGCGTCCCGCTTCATCCGTATACGTTTTGACCTGGTTGAAACGCGCTTCGTAGGTGTACCCCACCTGCAACCCTTCTGAACCCCCATTCTGGCACACGGCCGCCGCCATGCGCCGTTCGCTCAGGCGGTTGCCCATCTCGTCATAGGTGTAGGTCGCGCAGTCGCCGTCTGGATAATGGGTGTGTGTAACATTGTTGCGGTCATCATAATCACGGATAGTTGTGCGTCCCTCGCTGTCTATTTCATGCAGCCATGAGCCCCATTTGTTGGTAAGGCCGTATTGCTCACCTCGCCCATATTCAATCCTATCAATCAATTCATCCGAAGTCGGTACCGGCGGCGCGGGTTCTAACGGGTTGCCCACCGGGCTGGAATTGATCAATTCGTAACCTGTATTTGAAGAAGTGAAGTTGATAGCCTCCTGGAAGACCTCTGTTTGGCCTGTTGTAGGATTGTAGACCATTCTGGGAGGATCTGTTGTGCGCACTACCCTACCAAAATTATCATACTCATATACTGTTACTTCTTGATTCTGATTAGTATGATGCGTGATCAAATGGCGTTCATCATAAGTGAATTGTTGCGCAGAACCATCAGGCATTGTTACTCGAGTCAGATCGCCGCGCTGGTCAACCGTAAATTGCGTTACCTGTCCGGCAGGATCGGTAATCGTGTCAAGTTTTCCATTAACGTAGGTTAACGTCCAAATCCAACGGGGCGTATCTTCTCCGGGAGCGGTTATACCTACTGTAGCGATTGTGTTATCAGGATTATAGGTATAGAGGGTTTTGCGGCCGTTTGTTTCTAACGTAAAAGAGTGACGGCCTTGTGGGTCGAAATGAACTTCACGGCCGTCTGGATAAGTGCGAACATATGACCCAGTGTCAAATTGATATGCAAGTGTTGAGTAATCGGTGGCTGTTAATGAAACGGGCGAGGAGGACGAAGGGGTGTACTCATCCATCCCGATATCAGGGGCGAGGCCCACTGGCCGTGGATCTCCTTCAAAGTCATAGGGTGAGAAAACGAAGGGATTGCCACTATCAATCGCCGGCGAATCCGCTCGTAAACGAAAATCCCCAGCTTCTGGATTTCTAAAGCGTGGATCATCGCTGATATCATTAGGGCCTGGCCAGGCTACACCAACGTAATCCCCACCTATGTTCCCCCAAACATTATTGTAATCTGCAGTCACTGAACTCGACCATGCATCACCATAAATACCCCCTCCAGACGATGCAATATTGCCAACGATGATATTGCTGTCTAATTGTAGAGAATTGGCAAGTACAAACTGATATACACCCCCTCCGCGATACAAAGCTGTATTATTGTAAATAGTATTAAAGGAAATAGTTTGCAGGCCCCTTGTGACGTATATGGCGCCACCATAGCTAGCAAAATTGTCATAAAATAAGTTTTGCTCAACTGTTGGGTTACCAGACGAAATTCTTAACCCACCGCCGCTCCAGCCGGAATTGCCGGAAATATTGTTGTTTTGTATGACAGGGTTACTATCAGCAACGGCAATTCCTGTGTTAGAATTCCCAAACAAAACATTCTGCTGAATGAGTGCGCCACTTCCATTCGAGACAAAGATTCCAGAGCCTAGATTC
>CAYONK010000374.1:0-5318 GCA_964405285.1 uncultured Ardenticatenaceae bacterium | reverse complement strand
TGGAAGAGGCGCTGCTCGACGCGCTCAACAGCGCGGCCAGCGCCGAGGTGGAGGCCGAAGCCGATGCCTGACGCCCTAAACGCTCTCCTCGACAACACCTTCGCCGCCTTCGACCAGGCCACCGAGGAAGCGCGGCCCCGCCTGCAAACGCGCGAAGTCGGCCACGTCAGCTACGTCGGGCATGGCATCGCGCGCGTGCAGGGGCTGCCCGGCGTGCAGGCAGAAGAACTCATCCGCTTCCCCGGCGGCCTCACCGGCATGGCCTTTAACCTGGATGCAGCGGAAGTCGGCGTGATTTTGCTCGGCGACAGCCAACACCTGCGCGCCGGAGACGAGGCGCGGCGAATGCACCGGGTCTTGGACGTGCCGGTGGGCGAAGGGATGCTGGGGCGGGTGCTAGACCCAACGGGACGGCCGTTAGACGGCCGAGGCCCCATCCCCTCCATTGAACGCTGGCCGGTAGAGCGGCCCGTCACCCCGATCATGGACCGCGCCCCGGTGACTGTGCCGCTGCAAACCGGCATCAAGGCCATTGACGCCCTCATCCCCGTCGGGCGCGGCCAGCGGGAGTTGATTTTAGGGGACAGGCAGACGGGGAAAACGGCCGTTGCCCTCGACACCATCCTCAACCAGGCCGACAAAAACGTGCTGTGCGTCTACTGCGCCGTCGGCCAGCGCAGTTCGGCCGTCGCCGGGGTCATCGCCGATTTGCGGGCGCGCGGGGCCATGGAATACACCACCGTCATCGTCGCCGCCGGGGAAAACCCGCCCGGTCTGGAATTCATCGCCCCCTATGCCGCCACCACCATCGCCGAATACTTCATGGAGCAAGGGCGCGATGTACTCATCATCTACGACGACCTGACGCGCCACGCCTGGGCCTACCGCGAACTCTCCCTGCTGCTGCGCCGCCCGCCCGGCCGCGAAGCCTACCCTGGCGACATCTTCTACCTGCACTCCCGCCTGCTAGAACGCTCCACCCGCCTGCGCCCGGAACTGGGCGGCGGCTCCCTCACCGCTCTGCCCATCGTCGAGACCGAGGCGCAAAACGTCTCCGCCTACATCCCCACCAACATCATCTCCATCACCGACGGCCAGATTTACCTCTCGCCCGACCTCTACCAGAAAGGGGTGCTGCCGGCCGTAGACGTGGGCCGCTCCGTCTCTCGTGTCGGCGGCAAGACGCAACTGCCCGCCTATCGCGCCGTTGCCGGCGATTTGCGCCTCTCCTACAGCCAGTTTGAGGAGCTGGAAAACTTTGCCCGCTTCGGCACGCGGCTGGATGAGGCGACGCAGCAGGCGATTGAGCGCGGCCGCCGCGTGCGCGAAGCGCTGAAGCAGCCGCAATATGAACCGCTGCCCGTCGCCGAGCAGATCGCCGTGCTGTTGGCCGTCACCGAAGGGCTGCTGGATAAGACGCCCGTCGAGGAGATCGGCCCCGTCAGCCGCCGGATTAGAGAGGAGGCGGTGGGGAAGGAAACGGCCGTTTGCCGCCGCATCGAACGTGGCGAAAAACTCAGCGACACCGACCGCGCCACCCTCCTCAACCGCATAAAGAGCGTCATTGACAATTGACCATTGACCATTAACCATTGACCATTAGAAAGGATTCCCACCCATGACCCATTCCCACTACGCCCTGACCAACCCACTCACCCGGCTGCTGGATAAACCGCGCCACGAATTCACCCGCGAAGACCTGATCCGGGTGATTGAGGAAAAACAGCTAGAGCGCATCACCTTCCATTACACCGGCATAGATAGCAAACTCAAAGAGCTAAAAATCCCCATCGCCAACCGCGCCCAGGCTGAACGCATCCTGGCCGATGGCGAACGGGTAGACGGCTCCTCCCTCTTTCGCGGCCTGGTAGACGTTTCCGTCTCCGACCTATACGTCGTGCCGGTCTATAAAACCGCCTTCCTCAACCCTTTCGACCCTGGCAGCCTCGACTTCATCTGCCGCTACCTTACCCACGAAGGCGAACTGGCTCCTTATACCCTGGACAACATCTTACTCAAAGCGTACCGCCGCTTCCGGGAACAAACAGGGTTCGATTTGCAGGGAATGGGCGAACTGGAGTTTTTCCTCCTCAGCACCCCGGCGCACAATACCTACGCCACCGCTAAGCAGCGAGGCTACCATACTGCTTCCCCCTTCAACAAAACGGGTGACATCATCAATGAGATGGTCAACCACATCACCCAGATCACCGGCGCGGTTAAATACGCCCACAGCGAGGTGGGCAACCTACACGAAGTCCGCAGCGACCTGGAGGAGATCGCCGGGAAGCGAGCCGATCAACTGGAGATTGAATTTTTGCCCGCGCCGTTGGACGAAGCAGGCGACGATCTGGTATTGGCCCGCTGGTTGATCCGCAACGTGGCCTACCGGCATGGCTGCGTCGCCACCTTCACGCCCAAACTGGAGGAGGGCATTGCCGGGAATGGGCTGCACGTGCATATGGAGCTGCTGAAAAACGGCCGTAACGCTATGCTGGACAACGGCCGTCTTTCCCCAGAAGCGCAGCAGATGATCGGCGGTCTCAGCCAATACGCCCGCACCCTCACCGCCTTCGGCAACACCGTCTCCTCCGCTTATTTGCGCCTGGTCCCCAACCAGGAAGCGCCCACCCGCGTCTGCTGGAGCGAATCGAACCGCAGCGCCATGATCCGCGTGCCGCTCGGCTGGGCCAACACCAGCAACCTGGCCAAACAGGTCAACCCGCAACAAACGGCCGATTTTGTGGAAGAATCAGGACGGCAGACGGTGGAATTGCGCAGCCCGGACGGCAGCGCCATTGTCCACCTGCTGCTGGCGGGCATCGCTATGGCCGCCAATTGGGGCCTCACTCACCCCGATGAAGCGGGGGCGCTGGCCGACGATTTGCACGTCACCGGCAACATCTTCCGCGACAAGGCGGCGCTGAACCGGCTGCAACCGCTGCCCTCAAGCTGCGTCGCTTCGGCCGCCGCCCTGCGCGAGCAGCGCGGTCTATACGAAGTAGATGGCGTCTTCCCCCCTAGCATGATCGAGTACGTTGCCCGCCTGCTGGAAGAAGAAGACGACGCCGACATGAACCACGACCTGGCCGACCTGCCGGCCGACGACCGTCTGCACCGCACGAGAGCGATCATGCACAAGGATTTGCACCGGCACTAAAAAGTGATTAGAGATTGGAGATTGCCCTAAATCTCCAATCTCCCTCCTCCCTTTTATGGAAACCATCGAAGACATCCGCCGCCGCATCAAGAATGCGGGTGATTTGCACGCGATTGTGCGGACGATGCGGGCATTGGCCATGACCAGCATCCGCCAATATGAGCGGGCGGTGGAGTCGCTGGGAGACTATTACCGGACGACGGAATTGGGGCTGCACGTGGTGCTGACAACGGCCGTTCGCCAGGGTTACGCCCTCCCCTCTGCTTCCCGCCGCCCAATAGCCGAACGCGGCACCGGCGTCCTCATTTTTGGCTCTGACCAGAGCATGTGCGGCCAATTCAACGAACAGATCACCGACTACATGGCCGATAAGCTCTCTCGTATCGGCATCCCAAGCCACAATCTGCACGTCATTGCCATTGGCGCCCGCGTCGTGCCTCCGCTGGCTGCGCATGGTTTCGAGGCCCTGGAGCTGCTCAGTCTGCCGGGCAGCGTCGCCGCTATCACCCCAATGGTGCAAGAAATCTTGCTGCGCAGCGATCGGTGGCAGAATCCAAATACCCAGCCCATTGTTGAGCAGGTCTTTCTCTTTTATAACCAGTTGCAAACGGCCGTTTCCTATCGCCCCCGGATGCAGCGCCTCCTGCCCATCAACCTCAAACAATTCCGCCATTTAGAGCAACAACGCTGGCCTTCCCCAGTGCTGCCTACGTTCAGCATGGAATGGCAGCCCCTCTTCTCTGCGCTGCTGCGCGAACACCTCTTCGTCTCCCTCTTCCGCGCTTTTGCCGAATCTTTGGCCAGCGAAAACGCCGCCCGCCTCGTCTCCATGCAAGCCGCCGAACGCAACATCGAAGAACGTCTCGACGAACTGCACAAACTCTACCACCACCAGCGGCAAAACAGCATTACCAGCGAATTGCTAGACATTATTTCCGGATTTGAACTCCTAAACCAACCGCATTAACCCCGGCGATGAAATTTTTACCTTCCCAGCTTTACTATTTTCTCCGCCACCGGCCCAGTCGCCTCAGTATCTTGAGCCTGATGCGTTTTTTGCTGCTGCTGGCCCTTCTAATCACTACCTATAGCGTTCTTTTCCACTACATCATGGATTATGAAGGGCAGTCCCATAGCTGGGTGACTGGGTTCTATTGGACACTCACCGTCATGTCCACCCTCGGTTTTGGCGACATCACCTTTGAATCCGATCTGGGTCGGATTTTTTCCAGCGTCGTCCTGCTCAGCGGCGTCGTCTTTTTGCTAGTGCTGCTGCCCTTCACCTTCATCGAATTCTTCTATGCTCCCTGGATGCGCCTCCAGGCCGAAAAACGCGCCCCCACCAACCTCCCCGCCAACACCCACGGTCACGTCATCCTCACCTCCTTCGACCCCGTGACCAGCAACCTCATCAAGAAGCTGGAGCAATACCATTACAGCTACGTATTGCTCATCAGCGATCTGACGGAGGCGCTGCGGCTGCACGATCTGGGCTACCGCGTGGTGCGCGGCGACCTGGACAGCCCGGAGACCTACCGGCGGATTGCTGCTGACCGCGCCCGGCTGGTAGCCACCACCGCCAATGACATGCTCAACACCAACATCGCCTATACCGTACGGGAAATTTCAGAGACCGTGCCGATTATGGCGACGGCCAACTTCCGGGCATCGGTGGATATTTTGGAATTGGCGGGCAGCAGCTACGTGCTGCAACTGGGCGAGATGTTGGGGCAGGCATTGGCTCGCCGGGTGAGCGGCGGCGATACGCTGGCTCACGTCATCGGCCGTTTTGACGACCTCCTCTTCGCCGAAGCGCCGGTGGGCAAGACCCCCCTGGCCGGTAAGACAGTGCGCGAAAGCGAACTCAGGCAGCAGGTGGGCGTGACAATTATTGGCGTCTGGGAGCGCGGAAAATTCGCCAATGTCGGGCCAGACACGTTGCTCTCAGCCGGGACCGTGCTTGTCCTGGTCGGCCGCGAAGCGGACATCGAACGGTATAATCAATTGTATTATCACAATTGTGTCAGCCAGGAGCCGGTGGTGATTATTGGTGGGGGGCGCGTGGGCCGGGCGGCCGGCCGCGCCCTGTTGGGGCGTGGTCTGGAATATCGCATTGTGGAGCGCGCGCCAGAGCGCATTCGCGCCGACAACAAAGAAC
>CAYONK010000373.1:0-5337 GCA_964405285.1 uncultured Ardenticatenaceae bacterium | reverse complement strand
CGCACCTTCTAGGTGCATTGATTCAAGCCACCCCCTCCGGGGGTGGTTGTTGACTTGAGAGGATGTGGCCTTGGTTGCGGCGCAGGCGACAGTGCAGCTCCGCCGCGGGTGAGTCGCGTAAAAATAACGAGCGCCATGAAGGCCACGATAGGGGTGGCAAGCAGTACAGGCGTCGAAAACAACAGCTCCGGCGCACCAACAGGAAACACCCCGTCAGTCAACACCAGGGCGGCCAACGCATTTGCACCGAAGTGCGTCAGGATGCTTGCTGGCAGGGAGCGGGTGCGATAGTTGACGAACCCAAGCGCCAGCGTCAGCGGAATGATGCTGATTCCCTGGAGCAAAGAAAGGTGGAAGATAACGAATAGACCGCCGGTGAAAAATACTCCCCAAAGTGGGCTGCGCTGCTCATAGACGGGTTGGATCACGCCCCGGAAGAGAAGTTCCTCACACAGCGGCGCCATGACGGCATAAGCCACGATTGCCAGAAGGCCCATCACCACACTGTCAGGTAGGGCGTCAGTTGGCAGGGCAAAGTTGACGTAGCCCAGAAGCTGCTGCAAGAGGCTGCTGCTGACCGCCGAAAGAGGGTAAAGCGCCATACCGATCAGCGTGGACAACGCGGCAATTTTCCAGCCCGGCCACGTCCACCGTACCCGCTCACGGATCGGCTGGCGCGTGAGGCGCAGATAGAGATAGGCTGGGAGGAAAACGAAGAGCAGTTGGTTCAGAATCAAGCGCACGTATTGCGGCAACCACAACAAGAATATATTGGAAATTTGCAGCAGCAAGACGAGCAGAAAGAGCAAATTGATAGTTCGATAATCGGGCTTCGTCGCCATTTGTTCTGTGTTCATTGGCTTGTAACCGTTTTTTCTCGTCAGAAAGGATGGCGCTTAATGCCTGCAAAAGGGATTCGGCAGGAAGTTGCTTAGAAATAAAACCATCCAGACCTGATTGACTGACAAATCTTGGCTCTTCAGGATTTCGTGGGGTCTTGTCATTCTGAGCGAAGCGAAGAATCCCGACGCCTCTGGGATGCTTCACTTCGTTCAGCATGACACGCTTAAAACCCCACGAGATCCGAAAGACCCGCAAAAACTTTGCCTCTTATTCTTCCTTTGTCCCTTATGTTCCTTTGTCCCTTTGTATTAAATTCTTCCAACCATGAAACGAGAAATTTTCAACAACGAGCATGAGATGTTCCGCCGGGCGGTCCGGCAATTTGTGGAAAAAGAGGTTGCGCCCTACCACGCGGACTGGGAAGCGGCCGGGCAAGTGCCGCGTGACATCTGGCTGAAGGCGGGGGCGGCCGGCTTCCTCTGCATGGCCGTCCCGGAGGCGTATGGCGGCCTGGGCGAGCGCGACTTCCGCTATAACCTGATCATGACCGAGGAGTTCATGCGGGTCCACGCCACCGGCCCTGGCTTCTCCCTGCAAACCGACGTGGTGACGCCTTATCTGCTCAACTTTGGCACAGAAGCGCAAAAGCGGCGCTGGCTGCCCGGCATGGTGCGCGGCGAGACCATCACGGCCATCGCCATGACGGAGCCGGACGCGGGCAGCGATCTGGCGGGGATACGGACAACGGCCGTTCGCCACCCCCATCCCGACGGCGACTACTACCTGCTCAACGGGCAGAAAACCTTCATCACCAACGGCATCCTCAACGATCTGGTCATCGTCGCCGCCAAGACGGACCCGGAAGCGCGGCACAGCGGCCTGACGCTGCTCCTGGTGGAGCGAGGCATGGAAGGCTACAGCCGGGGGCGCAACCTGGAGAAAATCGGCTGGCACGCCCAGGACACAGCCGAACTCTTCTTCGAGAACGTGCGCGTGCCGGTCGCCAACCGCCTGGGCGACGAAGGGGCGGGCTTCATCTATCTG
The DNA here is from genome assembly GCA_964405285.1 of uncultured Ardenticatenaceae bacterium. Taxonomy (GTDB): domain Bacteria; phylum Chloroflexota; class Anaerolineae; order Promineifilales; family Promineifilaceae; genus Leptovillus. The sequence goes on along the minus strand of CAYONK010000373.1, from coordinate 3,450 downwards.
GTGCAAAATCTGGCGCAGGAGCGGCTCTCTATCGCCGCCGCGGCCGTCGCCCAGGCGCAGGCGGCCCTGGACCTGACCGTCACCTATGCCCAGGAGCGCACCGCTTTCGGCCGGCCCATCGGCAAATTCCAGCACAACCGCTTTAAGCTGGCGGAGATGAAGACGGAGCTAGAAATTGCCTGGGTGTTCCTGGACAGGTGCGTGCTGGCGCATAATGCGGGGGAGTTAACGGCCGTTGACGCCGCCATGGCCAAATGGTGGACCACCGAACTGAACAAGCGGGTGATTGACCAATGCCTGCAACTGCACGGCGGCTATGGCTATATGAAAGAGTACCCCATCGCCCGCCTCTACACCGAAATGCGCTGGCAAACCATCGGCGGCGGCTCAACCGAAATTATGAAAGACTTGATCGGCCGGGCGATGGGCCTATAAACAATCAACAGATAACAGTGAACGAGAACGGTTAACCGTTGACTGTTCCCCGTTAATTGTTGTCCGTTTCATTGCCCCCTCCTTCCTCCTTGCGTACAATTGGCTCGGTGTTCGTGGCCGCAGTCAAATCACAGTTGAGCCGCAAGGAGGATGCGCTTGGGGGCATTAGAATTACTCAGCGGAATTGGCCGGCAGCTAGTTTGCGCCAGTTTGCTGGCAGTTGTGATAGGCATTATCGTGTTTTTGGTCTATCGTATCCGCAAAGGATTGATTATTTCCCCGATGGGGCCGCTCAGCGAGTTGGTGGTTTTTGGACTTTTCCTCACGCCGCCCGCTTCGCTGGGCGCCTACGCTGGCAGCGTGTTGGGCGGCATATGGGAACCGGCGCTGTGGGTGTCAACGGCCGTTGGCGCCATCATCGGCTCCGTTATCGGTGTTTACGTCTGGCTGGAATTACATTGAAGAGATTGAAGATTGAAAATTGCGAGAATCTCCAATCTCTCATCTCCTTCTCCAACCCACCATCTATGACTTCAACCTACGAACAAATCAACCAATGGGACAGCGATTGGGCAGAACGATTTCCCAAACGCATCAGCGGGGCGCAAAAAGAGCGCTTCCTGGCGGAACTGGAAGGTCTGCTGCAAGCGCGAGGCTGGCCGACGAAACGGATTACCTCTGGCCGCCTGGTCCGCAATCGGCTGCTGCTGACGGAGTGCGAACGGCCGTCTATTATCTTTCTGGCCCACTACGACACGCCCACCATGCTCCCCTTCTGGATTTCCTGGCTGTTTCAGGCGTGGGGCCACACCCGGCAGATTTCCGGCATCGTCATCCTGCTGCTTTTGTTGCAATTGCCGCAGTGGTTAACGGCCGTTTTCCCCGATTTCGCCCCCCTCGGCCTGTTCAGTTTCTTCCTCACCCTCTTTCTCATGCTCACCTTCGTCGTCGTCTTCATCCCCAACCCACGCAACCGCGAAGACAACACCAGCGGCGTCCTCGGCCTGATGGCCCTGGCCGATCACCTCAAGGATGAACCAGACCTGAGAGAACGGGTGCAATTCGTTATTCTCGACAACGAAGAATGGGGGCTGCTCGGCTCATTGGCGCTCAAAGGGATTTGGGACAGCGCGGGGTATCCTTACCAACAGGCCGACATCATCAACCTGGACTGCATCGGGCGCGGGCAAATTCCGCTGCTGGCCTACCACAAACAGAACCAGTTGGCCGAAAAGCTGCTCCCCGCCCTCCGCGCCCACCTGCCAGAGACGAAACCGATGGATATGGGCCTGATGCCCCTCTCCGACAACTACACCTTTCGCAAACAAGGGGCGGTAGACATCTCCTTCGCCGACCGCTCGCTGTTCCCCGGCGGCTACTACATCCCCCGCATCCACACCCCCCGCGACAACGACTTCACCCCCGACCGCTTCTGGCCCCTCATCCAGGCCCTCAGCGATTATGTCCGCAAAGAGCCAGAGTAGCGCCTGTCATGCTGAGAGCCTGTGCTGAGCAACGCCGAAGCATCCTCCGAAGCATCCCATTCCTCTAGCCTTCCCAGCCCGTTGGGATGCTTCGCTTCGCTCAGCATGACGCGGTGAGATCAGATTTGCAGCCCGTCCCACTCGGTGATGAGAGTGTCGAGGGTGGATTGGGCGGCGGCTAATTCTTCTTGCAGGCGCTCCATCTCCGCCGCGTCCTCGGCCGATTCGGCGGCGGCCAGCGCCCGCTCCACCTGCTCCAGCCACACTTCGGCATCTTCCACCTCATCTACCAGTTCGCGCAGGCGTTGGGCGCGGGGCTTTTGCTTCTTCTTCGGCCGTTTTTCCGTTGGCGTCTCAGCGATCAAGTCAGCCACCCAGTCCAATTCCGGCGGCGGCAAAATCGGTTCGGGCGGGGCGGTGGGGATGGGAGCGGCCTGGGCGAGTGCGCCGGCCTTGGCCGCCAGGTAATCATCGTAGCGACCTTTGAAGGGGTGCAAACGGCCGTTTTCCAACTCCCACACCTGCGTCGCCAAGCGACTCACCAGATAGCGGTCATGCGACACCAGGATAATCGTGCCATCAAACCGCTCCAACACCGTCTGCAACACCTCCTGCGAAGGGATGTCCAGGTGATTGGTCGGCTCGTCGAGCAGCAGCAAATTCGCCCCTGTCAGCGCCAAAATCGCCAACGCCAACCGCCCCCGTTCGCCGCCGCTGAGGGAGGCCACCCGCTTAAACACGTCATCCCCACGAAACAGGTATTGCGCCAGATAGCTCCGCGCCTCCTGCTCGGTCACATCTTTGTGGCGACGCAGTTCATCCAGGGCGCGATTCGTCGGGATGAGTTGGTCGTGGGCCTGGGCGAAATAGCCCACCTGCACGTTATCGCCCCAGAGCAGATCGCCGCCCCTGGGGGCGATCTCATCCAGCAGCAGACGCAAGAAAGTGGATTTGCCGCTGCCGTTCGGCCCGATGAGCGCGGCGCAGTCATACCGCTCCAGCTTCAACTCATCCACCTCGAAGAGCAGATTGCCGGGGTAGCCGACGGCCAGATTTTTGGCGCGGAGAACGGTGCGGGTGCTGCGTTCGGCCGCTTCCAGGCGGACGCGCAGTTTGGGCAGGCGATCTTGCGGCGCGGTCAGCGCCCGGACGCGCTGCTCCGCCTCGTTGGGGCTGAGGGTGCGGACGCGGCCGCCCACCTCCAGCCAGCTTTTGCCCTGCAATTCGGCCAGCGACGCCCCCGCCTCGGCCTGTTCCAGCAGCACGATGTCGCGGGTGAGCCGTTTGAGCTTGCCTTTGGCGATGTCGGTTTTGCCCCCGGCGATGTATTTACGGATGAAGGCGACCTCTTGCTCCAGCCGCGCCTTCTCCGCCAGGAACAGCTCGCGTTCCCGATCCATCTCGGCGGCGCGTTGGGCGGCGTAGCTGCTGTAGTTGCCGCGATAGGCTTGGAAACGGCCGTTGCCCAACTCCCACACCGTCCCCACCACCTTATCCAAAAAATAGCGGTCATGGCTCACCAGGATCAGCG
>CAYONK010000372.1:0-5347 GCA_964405285.1 uncultured Ardenticatenaceae bacterium | reverse complement strand
ATGGTAAGCGCTTAACTTTTTTCGTAACCAGGTAATGTTATAGTACCAAAGTACCAGCAAATGCCTGTTTAATGTGGACAGAGGAGGGGATTTTCCTTACAATTTAGCAAAGAGTGCCTTTGTTGTATTGCGAATTCAGTCTGGCAGTAACTAACAATCGCACATATTGGCACCGCTCCAGCAGCTTTTGCTGAAGCCAAAACAGGCAGGAAACATTGTGACTCATTGTAACAGGATATTTTTAAGATTTCTCTTGTTAACTGCTTTTTTGTTAAGCGCGTTTCTGGCTACGACCAGCGTCGCAACCACCCAGGACAATGAGTTCAGCGCTGCGCCACTGGCTCCTGGCTTGAGGTATCAGATTGAGAAAAGCGGTGTTATTCGGGAGGGGTCGGGAGAAACAACGGCCGTTCCCCATCCCGACGACACAGCCGAGCGGAGCAGACCTCCGGACAACACCATTCTGCCGAGTTGGGGCAACGCCTCTGACTCTGTGCTGCTAACCATAACCTGCACTCCGGAGCAAGCAGCCGTCGGTCAGATGGTCGCCTGCGTCATCACCGCCCAAAACCGCACCGGCAACCCGCTGCCCATCCAGCTACGAAACTTCGTCCCTCCCCATCTCGACATCCTGATTGACAGCCTTCTTGGCGCAGAATTGGTGAACAAGCGTTTTGTGACCTTCATCGGCACATTGGCGGCCGGCTCTCCGGCCGAGTTCGTCATCAGCGAAAGCCCCAGCCCCGCCGGATACGTTTCCCTGGCCGGACTGGGTATCCCCCCTTTGGCGGACGTCGGTGATGAGGCGCTCTTTAATTTCGCCACCGACCCTTTTCTCTACCTGAACCAATCCTATACCGTTTTGGGCGCTACCAGCAACGGCTACGTTATCCCTGGCGGCGGTTCTGAAGCCGATTTGGGCCAGCCACCGCAGACCTTCCCTGACCCCACCCCACCGAATAACGTCATCGCCCCTTTCTGGACCGATCTGGACCCATCGGCCGGGGGAAATATGTACGCGGCAAACGTTATTGGCGGCGACCGCTCCTGGGTGGTTATCGAATGGGAGAACGTCCCGGCGTTTGACGGCGAAGACGCATACACCTTCCAGGTGTGGTTGGCCAGCAACACGGACGAGGAAGATGTCAGCCTGGTTTACCATCGCGTTGATGGTTCCGGCGCGGCCAGCGGACTGAGCATAGGCGCGGAAGATGCAACTGGCAGCGATGGGGCTAACTTCGACGGCGTGCCTGCTCCGGGAGATCAACTTAAAGCGCTCATTATCCCGGCGGAACTTGGCGAAGCGCACGTCATCAGCTATCAGACGATGGCGCAACATCCTGGCCGGTGGAAAAATTGCGCTTTCCTCAAAATACCCGAACTGTGGCAGCGGGAGGTTGTCTGCGTTATCGGCCAGAATAGCCGTTAACTCTGTCGTAATCACCTCCGGTCTATCCCTGCAATAGAGTGGCAAATCAGGGGCAGGCGTTGATGCAACGCTTTGCCTCTTTTTTGTTATACTCCCGTTCATGAACTTGCCTGCACTCACCCCTCTCACTGTCCTCCTGGCAGCCGCGCCCATTCTCCTGTTGCTCTATTTGATGATTTGGCGCAATTGGGGAGGGAGCGAGGCCGGATTGGCCGGATGGGCAACGGCCGTTTTCCTCACCCTCCTCGTCTTTGGCGGCAACCTCCCTCTGCTGCTGGTCTCAGTCGGCCGCGCTGTGTTGCTCTCCCTCTTCGTCCTCTACATCATCTGGATGGCTTTGCTGCTCTACCACACCGTCAACGAGGCCGGGGCCATTCAGGTCATCGGCCAGGAAATCCCCCATCTGGCGCGGGATAAACCGGCGCAAGCCTTGCTGCTGGCCTGGATTTTCGGCTCCTTTCTGCAAGGGGCCACCGGCTACGGCGTCCCGGCGGCGGTTATCGCCCCGCTGCTGTTGGGCTTGGGTTTCGGCGCGGATGTGGCGGTGACGATGGCTTTGCTGGGACATGGTTGGGCCGTGACCTTTGGCTCGCTTGGCTCTTCCTTTCTCTCGCTGGTCGCCGTCAGCGGCGCGCCGGGCGAGACATTGGCCGGGCCGGCCACCTTCCTGCTGGCGATTTGCTGCCTGGGCTGTGGGTTGAGTGTGTTGTGGCTGGCGGGGGGAAAAACGGCCGTTCGTCAACGCGGCCTCTTCATGCTCATCATGGCCTTGCTGATGGGCGGGGCGCAGGCGGGCATCGCCGGGCTGGGGCTGTGGCCGCTGGCCGCTTTTGGCGCGGGGCTGATCGGCCTGGTCCTCGCCATCCTCTACTTCACCCTGAGCAATGGTCGCGGCCCGGACCGCCTGCCCTTCAAGCGCGGCCGTTTCATGGCCGCCTTCACCCCCTACTTCATCCTCATCGCCGTCGTGGTGGTGGGGGAAATGCTGCTGGCGGAGGTGCTGGGCGTGGTTCAGCTAAACGCCACGTTCCCGGCCGTTAGCACCAGCTTCGGCTGGCTGACGGAGGCGGGGCCGGGCCGCTCCATCAACCTCTTCGGACATGGCGGGGCGCTGTTGCTCTATTCCAGCCTGCTGGCCTACCTCTGGTTTCGGCGGCGCGGGGCGTTTGCGCGGGACGATGGGACGAAACGGGCCTATGAGGGGCGGACCATTCTGCAAAAAACGTGGCGCGGCTCCACCAAACCGACCATCAGCATCTTCGCTCTGGTGGCGATGGCGACGACGATGCAGCACGCTGGGATGACGCAGCTTTTGGCGGAGACCCTCAGCAGCGTGGCCGGGCCTATTTTCCCCCTGGTCAGCCCATTTATCGGCGTCTTGGGGGCGTTTATGACGGGGAGCAACACGAATAGTAACGTGGTGTTTGGCGATTTGCAGCAGCAAACGGCCGTTGCCCTCGCCCTCTCTGTCCCCTTCATTTTAGCGGCGCAGACGGCCGGGGCAGCCATCGGCAGCGTCTTCGCCCCGGCCAAAGTAGTGGTGGGGTGCAGCACGATTCCGGGGAGCAATAACGGCCGTGTGCTGCGCCTGACGGCGACCTACAGCCTGACTATTACCCTGGTTGTGGCCCTGTTTGCCTGGCTGCTGGCCTGAAAACAATCAACTGTTAACAGTGAACGGTTAACAGTTAACCGTTCACTGTTGATTGTTAGTTGTTAACTCCTCCGCCGCCTTGCGCGCGGAGGGCGTCGGCGTCGTGGATGAGGAAACGGCCGTTGCGCAGCGAAATCCAACGTTGGCGGCGGAAGTCGCGCAGACTTTTGTTGGCGCTCTCGCGGGTCGCGCCGATCAGGTTCGCCAGATCGGTCTGGCTGAGGGTCATATCAACCAGCACCCCATCTTCCTCAGCGCGGCCGTAGTTATGGGCCAGCTCGATCAATTTCCGCGCCAACCGCTGCGGCACGGTGAGGGAGGCCAGGCTGTCCATCTGCCGGGTGTTGTAGCGCACGCGCAGGGTTAGCTGCTGGAGGAAGTTGAGGGCGAATTGGGGGCACTGCTGCATGTGCTTGCGGAAGTTGTCCCGGCTGAGCAGGTAGAGGGTGGTGTGGCCCATGGCAACGGCCGTTGCCGAGCGCGGCAGCTCATCCACTACCGCCAATTCGCCAAACATCTCCCCTGGTCGGCCGAACACAATCACCGAGGTCTCGTTGCCCTCCGCGCCATGCACAAAAATCCGCACCTGCCCGCTTGCCAGCAAATAAAGCGCCTGTCCGGGGTCTCCTTCGTAAAAAATCACGTCGCCCGGCGCGTAGCGCCGCTCCACCATATCCCCGGTAATCGCTCCCCATTGGACAGCCGAAAGCTGGCGGAACAGCGGCGACTCGCGCAGCGTATCCGCCTTGCTCAGCGTGGGAATGTTTGTCTGATGAATCATTGCTTTGCTCGCATGAGGACACCCAATCACAGCCACCCAATCGCCAGCCCCACACTAACGGCCAGGGCGACGCCGAAAAGCGTTTCTACCAGATAGACGCTGCCGCGTTCGCCCCGCGCCTGGGTGGGCCATTCCATCACCAACCGGGGCAAAGCGACCAAGGGGACCACCAGAAATTGCCCCAACGCGACGAACGTGGTGATCAGCAGCCGCTCCAGAATGCCCAGATATTTGTTGGAGCCTTCAGGGAAGTTGGGCGGCGCGCCTTTTACCAGACCGTAGGCCAGGAATTTGGCGATCACCCAGACCGGCATGGTGATGAAAGCGTAGCCAATGAGGATAAGCAGCAGCCGTTCGCTGCCCAACCACGTCTGCCACACGCCTGTCAGAGCGGACGGTTGCCAATAGCCACCGAGCAACAGGGCCAAAGCGATGACCAGGAAGTGGGCGGCCTGATCGAGGGTGAAGCGCGCCAGGGCGGAGATAGGGGGCCGGATGTAAAGTTGGATGGCGTCAATGAAGAAGTGGGCGACGCAGATGAACAAGACGCCCCACCACCAGGTCGGGTCAAAGAGGAGGGAGAGCAGCCAGGTAACGGCCGTTACCACCAAACAGTGCGCCGCTACCCCCTTCAACTCCCGGCTTTTCCACCCTGCCAGGCTATCCCACTGCAATACATAGTCGCCGATCAGATGTGCCAAAAACATTGCGCTGACCATGATATACCTCCTGCGATTGACGATTGATGATTGTTCTCGCAATCTGACTTCATCTTAATCGCAAAAGGAGACGGCTGCTGTGAAAAAAGTCACATGGGGGAAGTAATTGACAATTGACAATTGTCAATTGTCAATTTATAGGACAACCGGCGATTGTTTAACCCGGCAATGCTGCGCCTCAATGATGCTCAAAATCTGGCCCACCGCCCGCTCTTGCTGCCCTTCGGCATTCACCACAAAATAATCGAACTCATCTGTGCGCTTCATTTCCTGGCGGGCGGTGGCGATCCGCAAGCTCAACCCATCGCCCGTCTCCGATTTGCGCTCCCGCAGCCGCCGCTCTAACTCCTCCTCCGACTCCGACATGAGGAAGACGGTGACGGCGTTCGGCACGAGTTTACGGATGGTAGCCGAACCCTGCACATCCACCCGCATGATCACGTCCCGGCCACTGGCCAGCGCATCGCGGATTTGCTGCTTGGGGATGCCCTTAAAATCATTATAGACGACCGCGTATTCTAGCAGCTCATCTGCTTCAATCATCCGGGCAAACTCGTCATTGGAGAGGAAGATATAATCCACCCCATGCACCTCGCCAGGGCGCGGCGACCGGGTGGTGGCCGTCACGACAAAATGAAAGCGCTCCGGCTGTCGCTCCATCACCTGCCGGGCAATCGTGTCCTTCCCCACCCCCGACGGGCCAGAGATGACCAGCAGGACAGGATAACGGTTTCTATTATAAAGGTGTAGGCTGTCTTCATGGC